>NZ_CABSJB010000007.1:0-82603 GCF_902477955.1 uncultured Turicimonas sp.
TGAAAAAATATTTTCGAGAAGATAGTTTTTTCTGTATATAAAGATGACGAAAAAATGACAAAAGAGGCTCTTCTTCCTTTGATGTCACAAACCAACACAAACTGCGAAATTGTCTGTTCGGAGGATGTTTTTAATCCTGGTTTTTTTAATATTAATAGGCAGATTAACCTGGTCTCTAAAGGTCTGGAAAATCTCCCGGACGATTGTGCGGTTATTAAATTAAGAAATGATCAGTGGGTAGATTTTGACGCAGTCCTAAGAAATCTTCCTAGAATTCAGAGAGAAAATAAAATACTCACGACCAATTGTTTTAGTCGAAAAGACCGGTTGTATCATCCCTCAGACTTATTGTTGGTTGGTTCTCATGAGAACTTAAAGATTTACTATGATGCTCCAAAACTATCTAATACTCATTTTGAGACGGAGTATTTTTTTAAGATGGCAAGGTTATCTTTAAGTGATTTTCAGAGAGAGTTTGTTCCTCCAGAAGCTTACCTTTGTAGAGAGTATTTGAAACGGAAGGGATGGAAAATAGAAAATACGTTTAAAGATAGTGACAGAGCTTTGAAGAGTTTTTTTATTTTAGTTAATACATGGAATGTTGGTCTTCGCTGGAAAAAAGAAAGAAATCCAAGACTTAGAAGCGGGACGATAATCCTTCCTTATACTTTTTCTGTCAGTCCTTTTTTGGGGGCTCCTGTTGAACACGCTCGTTGCTATTCAGAGGCAGATTTCACCGGAGAGCAGAAGCTTAAGGATAAGTATTTCTTACTATTCGCTCGAGTTTTGTTCCTGACGCGACCTCCTTTTAGAAGAAGACTCTTCTTTTATTCTAAAAGAAATATCCAAAATTTCTCGGAGAACTCTTTAATAAAGAAACTAGTCTTTTCTCGTACCTTTTCATCCATTAGAAAAAAAGTAAAATCTTTGATGCTTAATTAATTATGAATATTTTGTCCCATAGAGGCTTGTGGCATTCTCCCAAAGAAAAAAATACTTTCAACTCTTTGATTGAAGCATTAAACCAAGGATTCGGTATTGAAACGGATCTGAGAGATTTCGAGGGAGAAATCCAAATCAGCCATGATCCAATCTTAGAGCCGCAAGTTAAATTGACTACATTATTGCAAGCCTATCGCGCCTCAAATAGTAGAGGAGCATTAGCTTTGAATATAAAAGCTGATGGTTTGTTAACAAAACTTCAAAAATTTTTGCAAGAATATGCCGTTGAAGAATATTTTATTTTCGATATGTCTATTCCTCAACTTTTCGAGGCAAAACAAATAGGTTTGTCATTTTTTACACGATTCTCAGACATTGAACCATTTCCTTTGATCGAATACGAAAGCTGTAGTGGAGTCTGGTTTGATAGTTTCTATGGACGATACAACAACAATTTTTTTCAAAAGATCCAAGAAGTGCTAGAGAATAATAAAAAAGTTGCCCTTGTCTCTCCAGAATTACATGGGCGTCCATATAAAAAATTTTGGGACGAGTTAAGAACTCGTCAAATAGATAAACTTCCAAACGTTTTTCTATGTACAGACTTATCACTTAATGCGAAGGAATATTTTTCTTTATGACAATCAAGGCGATTCTTTTTGATATGGATGGCGTTCTAATCGATGCAAAAGAGTGGCACTACAAAGCCCTAAATAAAGCATTGAGTCATTTTGGAATCCAGATAAGCATTTACGATCATCTGAGAACATTTGACGGATTACCCACGAAAGAGAAGCTAAAAATTTTGAGTTGTAAACATTTTCTTCCCTCCAAGCTTCATCCATTTATTAATGAGCTTAAACAAAAATACACAATGGAAATGATAAATACCTTGTGTCATCCAACGTACTGTCATGAATTTGCATTATCCAGGCTCAAGGCAGAAGGATACAGGATAGCGGTATGTTCAAATTCGATTCGTCGAACCATTGAAACTATGATGGAAAGAGCTGCTCTTACAGGATATTTGGATCTTATAGTGTCTAACCAGGATGTTAAGAGAAGTAAGCCGGATCCTGAAATGTATCAAGTAGCAATAAAAAAACTTGGACTACAACCAAAGGAATGTGTTGTTGTTGAAGATAATCCTAATGGCGTTGCAGCTGGAAGAGCAGCGGGGGCTTATGTTCTCCAAGTCGGAACAGTTTTTGATGTGAATTACAAGAATATTAAAGATTTTGTTCGTGATTGTGAGGAGGACTATTAGACATGAAAGTTCTTATTCCAGCTGCCGGGAAGTCTTTATTTTTTAAAGATAGTTTTTTCCCTAAACTACTCGTTGACATTGGTGGCGTCTCCATGATCGAACGAGTCATGCAGAACCTTAAATCAATCGAAGACCCTGAGTTTATTTTTGTATTTAATAAAGAGGATATAGAACAATTCCATTTGGATCGAACGGTTCGTCTTCTTGCGGATAAGGTAGAAAGTATCCAAATAGAAGGAGAGAACTCGGGAGCCGTGTGTAGCTGTCTTCTGGCGTGCGATCGCATTGATGAAGATAAACCACTGTTGATCCTTAACTCTGATCAGATAATAGACATTAACTACCAGCAGGTTGTTGAATACTTTTTGCAAAACGATTATCAAGCTGGGGTTGTAACTTTTGATGCAGTCCATCCGCGCTGGTCTTATGTCAACACAATCGGAAATGAACCGGTTGAATTTTGTGAAAAAAATCCTATCTCCAAAATGGCTTTGGCTGGGTTTTATTTCTTCCGCAAAGGAAGTGAATTTTTAAAATCTGCAAAAAAAGTGCTACTGAAGAACAACAGTGTTAACGGACAATTTTATTTGAGTGCAGTCTTAAATGAATTGATTCTTGAGGGAAAGAGAATCGGCATCTATTCTTTGCCAAATTCCGAAGCATATCATTCATTCTATTCTTTAGAAAAGATAAGGTTGTTTGAAAAGAAGATGGGGTTTGATTTCAATGAGTAAGGCCGGTGTAGAAGATATCAGGAAAAGTATTTGTGATATAAAACTTCCTTTGTTTCTTGCTTATTCGGATATTCGTCAAAGGTACCGAAGATCATCTCTTGGGCCATTTTGGATAACTATATCCACTGGAGTAATGATTGTTTGTATAGGGATTATTTTTGGAAACATTTATGATTCTGGAGTTAAGGAGTTTATCCCTTACCTTGCTGCAGGTATGATCATTTGGGGATTTATCTCCTCAACAATTAACGATTCTGCAAGTGTCTTTATAAATGCCGAAAATATTATCAAACAGCTACCAATCCCTATCTATTCACATGTAATCCGGCTAATAGCTAAAAATTTTTATATTTTTCTACATAATTTTTTAATATTCCCTCTTGTTTGTTTATTTGTTGGGCGAGGATTTGACTTAGACCTTCTTTTTGTTTTTCCTGGATTAATACTATTGATTCTAAATTTAACCTGGATCTCTTTAATAGTTGGCATTATATGCACTAGGTATAGAGATTTTCCCCCTATCATCGCAAGTATTTTGCAGGTGGCTTTTTATGTTACCCCCATTCTCTGGATGCCGTCACTTCTTAAGCTTGGAAGAAAATTTTTTTATTTGGAATTGAATCCTTTTTTTCAGTTGATCCAGCTTGTTAGAGAACCTTTGTTAGGAAGATGTCCCCCAATGATGGCATGGATGATGGGAATAAGTCTTCTATTTTTGGGTTGGATTCTTGCTATCGCTATTTTTAACAGGTACAAATCACGTATAGCCTATTGGTTGTAACAAATGTCTTTTATAAAACTAACAAATGTCTCAATTGACATGCCAATCTATAATTCGCAGGGTCGTTCCCTTAAGAAGACAGTACTTGGAGTGGCCACAGGAGGTAAAATCGGCCTCACTGAAAAAGGACACACCATCGTTCGTAGTTTGGAGAACATTAACTTAACAATTAAAGAAAATGAACGTGTTGGTCTTATCGGACATAATGGAGCCGGGAAAAGCACTCTTTTAAGAGTTCTATCCAAAGTCTATGAACCAACACAAGGCTCGGTAGACATAGAAGGAAAGATAGGCTCTTTGATTTCCATTTCACTTGGAATTGATCAAGAAGCCACAGGTCTAGAAAATATATTTCTTAGAGCGGCCTTACTCGGAATACCAAGACATCAGGTGCAGTCACATTTGCAGGAAATAATCGACTTTTCGGAGTTGGGGCATTTTATTAACATGCCCGTGCGTACTTATTCCTCGGGTATGCACATGAGGTTAGCATTCGCAGTTTCCACTATGATAGAGCCGGAAATTTTATTAATGGATGAATGGCTTTCTGTAGGGGATCAATCTTTTCAAAAGAAAGCAGAAGTTCGTTTGAATAATGTCATTGCGAATTCAAATATTCTTGTAATTGCGACTCATTCCAGAAGTCTGATAGAGCAGTGCTGTACACGTGTCGTTTGGTTAGAGCATGGAAAAATTATTGATGATGGTTCTCCCTCAGATGTTTGCTCTCGTTATTTTAGATAAGCCGTATGAAAGATTTCAATATTGATCTAGTGTATTTGTGGGTTAATGGGGAGGATCCCCATTGGCAAAAAAAATATAGAGAAAATAGTTCTCAGAAGTTTTTTGGAAAAAATAGATTTAGAGATAATTCCGAACTCCGCTATAGTTTGCGCTCCGTGGCACGAAATATGAGCTGGGTGAATAAAATTTTTATTGTCACTGATGAACAAAAACCATCATGGTTAAAAGATAACTCAAAAATACAATTTGTTGATCACAAGGACATTATTGAGAAAGACTTTCTTCCCTGTTTTAATTCAGAAGCAATAGAGCTGAATGTATACAAAATCAAAGGATTATCAGAAAGATTTATACTTGCTTCGGATGATCTTTTCGTATTCCGCCCAGTTCCGAAGAGCTTTTTCTTTGATTCAAACGGAGATCCTATTCACCGCCTTATCAAGACCCCAAATCTTGACAATAAAGTCCCCCGGAACCTGTATTATCAAAATCTTTTATTTACGAAGTCGTTGCTGAGGGAGAAAGGATATCGGTTCCCTGAAGATGTTGAGCCTTACCATAATTTTGAGCCTTACAAGGTTTCTACAATAAAGAAAGTACACGAGTTGTTTTCAGAGAGAATTACAACAACGATAGCAAATAAATTTAGATCCTCAAATTCTGTCCAAAGATTTATTTATTCTTTGATGGATCTTCCACAAGATAGAAATCGCCTAAGAACTGCAACCGAAGAGGAATCTATCTATTTTTCAATTGCAGATGTAGAGAAAGTTCCAGATGTATTAAAGACCAAACGTCCTTTCCTTTTCTGTATAAATGATGACGAAAGAAGCGATCAAAACTCCCTTGCAAAATTTCCGCAAGTTCTAGAAGCATTATTCCCGGAGAAAGCTATTTGGGAAGTGGAAGTTAAACTTGAGATCACACCTTTTTTTGAGAGTAGAAACTCCATCTGCCTAGTATTTGCGCCTGATAATAACTATTGTAAATATTTCTCCGCCACTCTCAAATCATTAATAAGTTGTTCTAAGCAAGAGTTTAACTACGATATCGTTGTTCTTCACACAGACATAAATGATTACAGCAGAAGGTTATTAAATTTAGAGCTCCCTAAAAATTTTTCATTAAGGTTTATTGACATATCAACCTATTTATATACTAACTTTAATGTCAAAGATTTTAATGTTCGTTCCTATTGGTCTATTTCTACATATTTCAAATGTTTTATTCCTTTGATTTTTAAGAACTACGAGCGAGTACTTTTTTGTGATGCGGATCTTGTATTCGCTGATGACTTCACGGAATTTTACTTTACTGATTTTGAACGAAAACTGGTTGTAGGTATTCTTGACACTATAGCTCCTAACCTTGTCAATCACCCTCATCGAGTCAGAGAACTTCGAGACTTGAAAATATTATCACCAGACTCAACGTACTTTAATGCAGGAGTTATTTTATTTAATCTGAACGGAATTGATCGAAATAAATATCAAAAGACTTTGAAAGAAACCCTAAAGCTTGTGCTCCCATTTCAAGATCAAGATTTATTAAATTTTATTTTTCAACATGATGTTAAATTGGCTAGTCCAAGATTCAACTTTCAGAATGGAGTTACAATTTACAACCCTCAATATTTGCATCAAGTAGATCCTGCATATGCTGAGTGCTATCTTGCTGCTTTTGAGAACCCTGCAATTATTCACTACACTGGATCAATTAAACCTTGGCACGACCCCTATCAGAAACTCTCTTTCTATTTCTGGAAGTTCGCGAAACAAGGGCCATTTTATGAGCAAATTCTTTCAGATTTAATGGGCAAATCCCCCAAACAGAGCAATAACAAATTAAAAAATTTTGTGAGAGAAAAATCTAAAGTCATGTTTCCGTTGCACAGTAAGAGAAGAGAAATGATCAAGAAGACGCTGAAGAGAATAGGCTTGCTTTAAAAAGAGAGTATATGACTGGCATATCCATTATTGTTCCTTCGTACAATTGCGAAGATTATATTGAACGATCTCTTAACAGTATTAAATTTCAAACTCTGCACGATTTTGAATGTCTTGTAATAGATGATGCCTCTACCGACTCGAGCCTTAAGATTATTAATCAGGTAGTCGGAGAAGATCCTCGATTTAGAGTCTATTCTTTTTCAGAAAATAAAGGGGTTGGCTTTGTAAGGAATTTTGGCATACAACACGCTCGATCTTCTGTAATTGGATTTGTTGATTCAGATGATTATGTAGATTCTTTTTTTTATGAGAAACTGTTAACAAAAAAAAGTGATTCGAAAGCCGATATTGTTTTTTGTGATGTAGTTGAGGAGAAGAATTTACAGTATCGATACGTACATGTTTATGGGAGCAGTCCAGAAATTCTTGGAAAAGACGTTTTTCTCCGCCAAGTTATTGAAGATACAAAGGTCAAAAGCTGGCTGTGCAATAAAGTCTTTTCAAGAAATCTTTTTGAAGGGGTCAACTTTGAAGGGAAGACTCTTGAAGATTTTGCTCTTCTTCCTACACTGATACAAAGATCTAATTTTGTTGCCTATCTGCCGTTTACAGGATATCACTATGAGATGAGAGTGGGGTCTTTGTCACGTCTCACAAGTTGCTTTGAGAGATTCGAGTTAGTTGAAAAGGCCGAAAAACGAAAAAAGTGGGTCGAGGAGCATACCCCGTTTCTAAAAGATGAATCAATTAACTGTCTTGTTAGGTTTTACAATCTTTTCTTCACGGCCGCTAGAGAAGATAACAATGGAAAACATTTCTTCTTTCAAGAAAAACACATCCTGTTTCTTAGGCGAAATTCAGGGGATTTGCTTTTTAACAAGAGAATAAGTATTAAGAGAAAAATTTTTCTAACTTTTCTGCTAGTCATCTCTTTGATCAAATATCATTGGAAGGACAGGTAAGTAATGTTTCAAATTCTTTTTGATAGGTTTGGATACATACTAAATAGGCAGGAAAGTATATAAGAAAAAAAACACGTTATAAGCGGTGAGTGAAGTCTAAGGGGTAAAAAAGCAATCCTGTGAGAAAGAGTTTCACCTTTAAAAAAAGGCTGTAATATTGTGAATTCCCTAAGTTCAAAAAACTGCTGAATTGCCTGAAGAGCCTCTTTATATTTTTTATCTTTCATCTTTCTAATTGCAGATGAATAGAGGGATCGAACAAGGATTATCGAAAGAGTTTTGCCACTTTTGTTTAAACAGTGTTTCGAATTAGCCCACGAACAAAGAAGGACGATTTTCTTTTGATACAGAGGACCATAGTTCTTGATTTTTTGATAGGACAAAGAGGTTGTACAAATCCGATTGTAGTTGTAGGCAACTAGATCGATAAATGAGAAACTCGAAATTTTTTGAAAAACAGAGTAATTAAAGAAAAAATCCTCAGCAAAACGCAGATTTTTATCAAAAAAAATTTTATTCTTTCTAAGAATTTCAGTTTTGTAGAAGCTGTTAGCCGCATAGCCAAACAAAGGCAATCTTTCGAGTTCAATGGCCTTTTCTGTTATTTCATTTGGTCGATTAGAGAAAAATGCTGAAGATGAAACTTCACGTCTACTATCTTGATATATCTCTCTTACACCGAACTTGATGACGTCAGACTTGTTTTTCCAAATTTCTGCAGTCACGGCCATGAAAAGTTTTTCAGAGTAGAAATCGTCTGCGTCAAGGAAACCCACATAGTCTCCTCTAGCCATCTCAAGTCCGATATTTCTGGATTCTGAAGGACCAAGGTTTTTTTTGTTTTTCAATATTTTGATATTTTGATTTTTTTCAGCTAGCTGGCACACAACCTCAAAAGTCTTGTCCAGTGAGCAGTCATCTACCACGATGACCTCATAAGTCTCAATTAATTGATTTGTAACACTGTCGATAGCCGTTTTAATGGTTTTTTCTGCATTCCAGGCAGCGATGACTATTGTGAAACTGAGTGACTTAGATTTCATGGGAAAGATTCAAATTTACCTTTTCCATTATACGGGCAAGTAATGAAAGGCGAACAAGTTTTGTAAGGAGAATTAAAAACATTGAAGCTTTTATTGCCAACGTTGGTTCATTCGATTATTACATGTTTATTTTTCAATTAAACTGACAGGCTTTTCCACGTCACCGAGACTTCAGGACTAAAGAGCCGAACTCTGACTTCATTTTTTCTTAAATTAGTTTCGTATTAAAAGTGCGGTTATTCTGCCAAGTGCTGAGCAATATAAGCGGTAACGAAGTGAAGCTCTCTAGTGGTTTATTGAAACAAACCCCTTTACCAGATTTGAGAGGGCTACTTATGAAACAAAAGCTCACTTATAAAGCCGTCAGAGATTGTAATACATTACTGTAGGCAGAAGATGAAGACAGACTACTTTTGTTATTATACAAATGGTTGGAAATGAAAAATGCCTTAGGAGAAAATTATTTAGGAATTGCTCCAGTCGGATCTATTTTTCGTGGAAATTAGATAGTTGAAAAGATACGATTGTTAAATTGTAAAAATTGAAATTGTGTCAGGATCCATCCCTTGAACAGAGGGCGGGACAAGTCAAAAAAGTATTTCTTGATGAATTAGAACTGCTAGGCTCAATAGGCGATTAAATGTGAATGATGTCCAATTTATGTTGGATTTTGTCTAAGTTCAAGGATATTTATGGTAAGTTTTTTAATCATTGGATGCGGGATCTCGGGCATTTCTTTAGCAAGAAAACTTGCCGAAAACCGTCACAAGGTGGTTGTGATCGATCAAAAAGATCACATAGGCGGCAATTGCTACGATTACTTTGATAGTAATGGAATTGATATCCATCAATACGGTACTCATATTTTCCATACAGAGAATCAAGAGGTATGGGATTTTTTATCTCGATTTACTCAATGGTATCCATACCAGCACGAAGTTAAAGCACTGATTGACGGGAAATTGGTTCCGATCCCATTCAACTTCAATTCAATCGAGCAATTATTTCCTCAAAAATTGGCTCAGTCTCTTATCGAGGCCTTACTGAATGACTTTCCATTCAACAAGAAAGTTCCAATTCTCAAGTTAAGAGAAAGCAAGAATAAGGATTTGCAATTCTTAGCAGAGTACGTATATGAGAAAGTTTTCCTTCACTATACCGTTAAACAATGGGGAGTCAAACCGGAAGATCTCGATCCTTTGGTTACGGGCCGAGTACCGGTATTCGTCGGAAGAGACAATCGCTATTTCCAAGCTAAATATCAAGGAATTCCATTGCACGGATATACGGCGATGTTTGAAAAAATGCTCGACCATTCCAACATAGAAGTCAGGCTCAACACCTCATTTGATAAATCAATGCTTAAAGATTTTGACCGTTGTTTCTTTACCGGCGCAATTGATGAATTCTTTGATTACCAGTATGGTGAACTGCCGTATAGAAGCTTGAAGTTTGATTTCCTGACATTCGACCGTCCCTACTTCCAAAGTAACTCTGTAGTTAACTACCCGTGTAATTACGACTTCACGCGTATCGGAGAATACAAGTATTTCTTGGGCACGCAGAGTGACTCTACCGTTGTTTCCTACGAATATCCGGAATCGTTTGTTTTAGGAAAGAATGAACGTTATTACCCGATTATCAATGAAGGTAACAAAGTTTTATATGCCAAATATCTGACCCTTGCAGACAAATTAGAAAACGTCACGTTTCTGGGTCGTTTGGGAGATTACAAATACTACGATATGGATCAGGCTGTCGGAAGGGCTTTGAAAATGGTCGAAAATTTTTCTTCCTCTCGCAAATAGCGTTAACGAGTCTCGTCTGAAAGCATTAAATTCAGATTTAATTAGCTTAAATAAATTCGGAAGGCCCTTTGTGAATTAGCGCCTTCCGTCTCTTTCTTTAATTCAGGCCAATGCCTGAACAAAAGATCCTGCAAAATCTATCAAGTTCGACTGGTATCTACATTTATAGGATGACAGAAAGAGAATTTGGAAAACAACAGGATGTATAAACGGACGGTCGGTTATATTTTTATCGGAACCGATAAATTCGGTCGAGTTTGCTATTCATGCCTCCAAGCTTGTTGAATTTGATAATCGGTTCTCAAGATCTTTCGATTGTTCTTTTCTAATTCTAGAATCTATTGTTTGGTTGACAAAGCTATAGATTTCTTGCACTGAAAGACATAGAGAAAGTCCATAAACTAGGACAGCCACAGTCGCACCTAGTAATGCTCCCCAAATAGCAAAAAACCATTCAATATCGCTCTGAAAAACGCTTAGCATGAAGGCAAGAACAACTTGAAGTAGTACAAGCAGGAAGCCCCATAATATCGCTCCTTTCGTCTTGCTATAGAGGATAGTCTCAAGAACCTCCCTTTCCCTCTTATTTAGTTTTGAGCCTAGTTGTGAGTAGGCTGAATTAAGCTCCTTTAGGCCAAATAAACAAATTGTTATGGGCAAAATAGCAAACGCTATATAACCGTAGGTTACAAGTGAAATCTCTTTAATTTCTCTACTTAGAAATTTTCCAGCTAAAAAACCAGAAAGGAGCAACAATAAAATGATGATGCCCGATACTCGCCAACTACGTAGAAAATTAAACATCTCCTAGGCCCTCTTGCCGTGTTAAGCTCGTTAACCAACTAATCATTTCTTTCCAAAGCTCTTGTAACTTAGGCAGCCCATTAGGCCCAATCTCCACAGAGATTTGACTGGTCAAATCTAGCTCGTTTCCCTTAATTACGTTTCCGTTATCTAAGATGATTACAGTTTCTTCAAAATTAAAATGTCGGAATGAAATAGCGGTTTCATCTAAAAACTTTCGCCAAGATTTCGATGCTTCTTTTTCCACCAGAAGCTTTAAGCCCATCCGAAGGTTTGCATTTTCAATTGCTTGAGAGAGCCCTGCGCTATTATTCTTTGAAAGAAAGTCTTTTTTGACTATATTTTGAAATTTTTCCCACATACTTTGATGTAGGTCACTTTCTCTGTGAGAGGTTTCAAAGGGTAAATCGAGCTGTTCTGCTTTAATGCCAGCTTCGAGAGAAACTTCTTTTACATGGTTCTCTTTCAATATTTCTTCGATCTCTTTTGGAGCTCGCTTATTAAGAATTAAGTCTTCAGAAGCAGATAATGCATTTGTGCAATCTTTTAGTAACCAATTTAGATGATTTTCAAGTTCTTTGCTCCGTAGAGAGCGGCCGGCTATAAAAACTACATGATTGTCCTTGACAACAAAGTACAAAATGGAATTGATGAATTCTGCACTGTTAGATGCTTGTTTGGCAGATCCTTCTTCGGGCCGAATTGCATCTATGACATATTCTTGGGTTTTTGAATCTAATTTGACAATGGGCTGAGAAGCTCCTTCATCGAATTGAATCAATTGGCAACACAAAAGATTTGAGTATCCTTGATGCGAAAAAATCAGCCTGACTTGTGTGCTTTCTTTTTCCATTTCTTGTTTTCTTGTTATTGGAGGGTGCCGTAAAGCCTCTTCGAGCATTTTTTGAAGAGAATTAGTAGGATTTGGTTTATTGCCCTTCAGCACAATGGCCTCTCTATAACTAATGTTCTTTCTAATCATTGTCTTATATTCCTTGGACTGGATAACACATAGTGTAAGGGAAGGACAGGATAAAAATAGAAAAAGTTTTTTGTGCTACTCGATGATAAGTTCCGGCGTTCATTGTTATTAGTTCCTGTCATCGTCGGTCAGAGATTATCTACGTTCTGATTTTTTCCTCGAGAAATCTGGTTTTCATCGCTAAGTATTCTGTTTCAGCGATTTTGGCTCTTCAACTATATTCAATCCGGATAGTATCGTCGGAAGTTCCAAAGGCATCATTGAATGTTCTATTTACATCGCCATTTATCCGGGTTATAGCCATCCGTTCGGGTTGTTATCATCATTGAAGGAAAAATCACACTATTTTTAAGCGGTATTTTTCAAAATCCTGTAACTTACGGCTGGCAATTCACAATTTCCGAACAACCTAGGCCCCCTCAAGGGCACTGGCAACCATCGCAACAATGCTAGAAAGCTCAGAGCAGAAAAATTAAAAGCAAATGAGTAAGCGGTAGCCATAAAGAGCGATAGAAAAGAGGGGAATTTATTTAATTCTTATCAAAATTGCCTGTTGAACTAACATAAATATCAAAAAATCTCTTGAGTTTCTACCAATAAAGCACCGTGAAAAAACAAGTGACGATGTGGCTGGAACCAATGACGACACCAGTAAGAGTTCCACACTCACAAAAAGATTCCCACTGGTTGTTCCTGATCTCTACCTAGGTAGTTGTTCCCATAGAATGAATTTGGAATGTTTCAGATTCAATTAATCATTTAAGGGGATGAATATGAAAGCAGCATCTTCAAGAAGGCATCTATTAAAGGCCGGACTCGCTACGTGTACGGTCCTTCCCTTTGGAGGCGTACTTTCTCAAGAGAAAAAAGAGGAACACCTTTGGGATAAAGAGTTTGATGTTATCGTAGTCGGTTCCGGCGTTGCTGGTTTGACCGCTGGTATCACAGCTGCTGAAAATGGGGCCGCAACCTTAATTGTTGAAAAAATGGGTGAGATTGGAGGTTCGAGCCGAATTAGTCAATGTGATATGGCTATTGTCGGCAGCCCGCTTCAAAAAAAATTAGGAATACAAGATAAACCAGAATGGTTGGCTGCTGATATGCAGAAAGTATCTGGGGGTCTGACGGATCCCGAATACGCCTTGACTATTGCCAAGGGAACTTCTGCTCTCTTTAATTTTATGGTTGAACACGGAGTTATTTTTAATGACACGCTTATGCATTTTGGTGGTCACAGTGTAAAAAGAACCGTGTATCCAGTAGGTGGAGGAAAGGGCATTATTAGACCTTTATCTAACAGTTTCGCTTCTTTTAAAAACTCAAAACTCATTACAAGATGTAAGGCAGAAAGCGTAATTTATGATGGAGACGGAAGGGCGATCGGTCTAAAAGTTAGAACTAACTATCTTTTTAATCCTTTGTTAGATTCAGAAGATACAGAAAACAAGACGGGTTCCGTTAAGTATTTCAAAGCAAGAAAAGGCATAGTTTTTGCGTCTGGAGGATACTGTCGAGATAACTCAATTGTCTCAGCTGAAGTTCCTTATCTCAAAGGGATTTCTTCTAACGCACAAATAGGTGCTACTGGTTCGGGCCTCAGGGCTCTTCTCGAAGCTGGAGCCTACCCGGTTCATCTTTCCTTGTTTAGATTTTCTTTCCCTATTTCTTATACGGATATTTGTTGGGGAATGTACGTTGATCCTTCATCTGGACTTAGGTTTGTAGACGAAGGAGGTAACCGGGACAAGATATCAATGGCGATACTGGACCAAAAGAAAAAGAATGGAAACGTTACCCCGGTGCTTATCTATGACTCTGCGGCTATTAAGAATTTTCATGATCAAAGAAGACTTAAACGAGGCCTAGCTCTTAAGAATACCTGTGGCGGAAATATTTATAAATTCGATTCTTTAGAAGAACTGGCAAAAGCTTATGGCATCCCCGTTGTTGCTCTGAAGGAGCAGGCTCAGCGATACAACAAAATGCTTGATGAGCTCAAGGACACAGAATTTAATAAAGATATGAAAGCCATGAAGGGGGCCGGGGTCAGAAAAGCTCCTTTCTATGCAATGCAGGCTATGCCATTTATCGCATATACCGCAGGAGGGGCAAAGATAACGCCGCAAGCACAGGTTATTTCTGCAAGAACATTCAAACCTATCAAAGGGCTTTATGCCGCTGGTGAGGCAGCGGGTGGCATTCATGGGGCAAATCGACTTACCTGCTGTTCTGTCATAGATTGTGGTGTTTTTGGAATGATCGCAGGCACTCAAGTATCAAAACAGGAATCTTAGGGGAAGAATAATGAAAAGATTTTTTATTATTAGCGGATTGTTTTTAATGTCTTTTGGGGCGTTAATTGTGCATGCCCAAACTCCTCAAGAACATCAACTAAGACCTTGGCATAAAAGCTTGAGTTGTCAAAGCTGCCATTCTGACTCCACACAAATTCAGGCCCCTAGTAAAGGAGACTGCCTGACATGCCATCAAAGTGAAGAAAATGTCGCTCAAAGAACGGCTCACTTGTCTCAAAAAGGAGTCAATCCTCATGACAATTATCACTATGGAAAATCAATGGATTGCATAAGCTGCCATCGAGAACACTCAAAATCATATGACGGTTGTAACCAGTGTCATAACTTCAGCCAATGGGTTAAGCCAACGCCATAGTCCGCCTCAAGCTAAGGAGAATGCAAGATGTTGAAAAGAAATAGAAGATTTTTTTTAAAAACCGGTTTGTTTAGTGCTCTAGTCGGAACATCAACAGGGGCAATGGCAAATAATCAACCTTCTGAGCCAGTGGCCTGGGATGAAAGTTTCGATGTAGTGGTCGTCGGTTCTGGAATGGCCGGTACTTGTGCAGCAATCTCTGCAAAACAAAATGGATGTAAGCACGTTGTAGTTATTGAGAAAATGCCGATGCTAGGTGGTAGCTCTGTGATAGCCGCCGGGGATATGGCTGCTGTTTGCAGCACATTGGCTAAAAAGAACGGTATCAAGGATGAACCTGCTCTGTTTGTAAAAGATATCGAAAAGTTAGGAGGAGGATTCAACCATAGAGAGTTAACGGAAACGTTTGCTAATAATTGCGGAAGAGCCATGGATTTTATTGTGGCGCACGGGGCTAAATTTCATGAAAAATTAATTAAACAAAATGGCCATTCAGTAGCAAGAATTCATCAGCCTGTTAACGGGTGTGCCCAAGGAGCTTTAATCCCTTTGCATAACAATTTTAAAAATGTTATGGGAGGAGAGTTTAGAACCAGAGTTAAGCTTGATGCTTTAATTCAAGATAAGACAGGTAGGGTTATTGGAGTAAAAGTTCGTGAAAACTATGAATTCGATCCTCGGCTGAAGTCAGACGATTTGGAAAATAAAACCGGAACTGTAAAATTTTACGAAGCTAGAAAAGGCGTCATCATGGGTAGCGGAGGCTACGGAAGAGATGTTGAATTCCGCAAACAGGATACTCCTCAAATTCTCCCTGAAATGGTTTTAACGGCTGGATTAGCGGCAACCGCTGGTGCTTTTAAAGCAATGCTTAGAATTGGGGCACGTCCGGTAAATATGGCTTTTGCCAGATTTGGATTAAGACTTTCAGCAACAGATATGAGGTACTCTTGCATGGTTCATCCTAAAACAGGTGTTCGCTGTATGAATGAATCAGTCCCTCGTCCGGTCATGACTGCTAACGCACTTAATATCTATAAATCAGGAGCAAGGGCTTTTCCGATTGCTGTGTTGGACAAAAATGCAATAGATAAGTTTGATGATCCATTAAGAACTGAAAGACAAGCAAAATTGGGCTATCTGACAAAACACGAAACTTTGCAGGATCTGGCCTCAGCCTATAACTTGCCCTTTGATTCTCTGAAGAAAACTATTGATAGATACAATCAGCAGGTACTGAACAAGAAGGACCTTGACTTTGGCAAAGATTTTAATCTGGTTAATTTTCAAACCATCTCACAAGCCCCTTACTATGCATCGGTAATTCTTCCTGTAAGCAATAGAGGAATGGGAGGAGTCTTAATTACTCCTAAGACTGAAGTTCTGGATCTGGATGGGAAAGTAATTCCTGGTCTTTTTGCAGCAGGTGAGGCAGCAAGTGGAATTCATGGTTCAATGAGTCTTATTTCTACAACATTACCCGCCGCATTTACCTTCGGAATGATCGCCGGTGAAACAATAGCTAAATAAGGAGAATTCAGATGCAAAAAACGTTAAAGATATTTGCCTGTATGACTTTTTTTACAATATTTGCGTGTTCTCCTCTAGGCGCCTCAGAGGTGGTAAACAAACCTTTTCATCAGGATATTAAATGTGAAAAATGCCACCAAGGGCAATTTAATAATCGAGTTCCAACTGATACATGTACTGGCTGTCATCTCAGCGGTATTGAATTGGCGAAAAAAAAGGAAGGGGTCTTTTTGAATCCCCACAACTCTCCTCACTGGGGTACAACCGTCGAGTGCTCAGTATGTCACAAGGAACATCAGCCTTCACAGTTAATATGTGTGAATTGTCATCCTAAGATGCAGAACAACCTTAAATAGTTTTAACCGAGCTGCTCCGAAGTTAAAGGAGCAGCTCTAAGTCGACAAGGAAAAAAGCAACCTTAATAAAAAAATTCTTCAAGCTAATTTAGAGAGCTGATTCTAAAAAATCTAAAGATAGGAAGAGGTACCTTTTTGATTATTTGATGATCTTCCTAACTTCAATGATGTATCAGAGAAATATATATAAGACTAAGTTACGGAGATTAGAATGAGAATCTATAACGATAGGTCTTAATTTTTATTGATATTGTAAATTCACGGTAGTACAGGAGATTCGGGCATGGTTAGCGGTGTTAGCGCAGAAGTCAGCATAACAATGTTCCGGATTCTATTAGTGCTTGTCTTTTCTCTCTTTCAGAGTTTAAGTAATGCAGGTGAGCAAACTCCCTTAAGAGCAGGCGCAACTTATATTAATTACCCTAACGATACTCTTAGACATTTTGAGCATAGTTTGAAATTAATAGAAAGAGAGCTGGGTAGGCCTGTGATTTTTTCACTATATTCAATTGAAAAGCTCGAAAAAGCTGTTAAAGAAGGCTCCTTAGACTTAGTTTTTACTGGAGCTGGTTTCGTGAAGCGGCTTCAATCTTCCGGCCTTAGGATGCTCGCAACTAGTGTATCTCCGGAAAAAAGCAATCCTAATCGGAGTACAGGGACCGCGATCGTTACTCTAAAATCAAGAACAGATCTGAACACTCTTGCAGATTTGAAAGGTAAGAGATTGGCTGCCGTCTCAAAGGACAGCTTCCAAGGTTATCAAATTGGAATGGGAGAGATCAATCGTCAATATCCGCCTGCAAAGTCTTTTTTTTCTAAAACAAAATTTGTAGGTTTAGGTGATGGTTTGCAAATGGACTTAGTCTTGAGGGCTCTTGAAAATAACGAAGCCGATGTTGGCTTTCTAAGTGCTTGTTATCTTGAAAATAATCTTTCAGAGAAGGAAAGAGAAAAATTCAAAGTGGTCAATAAGACAAAGCAGGAGGATATTCCGTGTGAGGTTTCTACAACATTATTTCCCAATTGGACCGTATCCTCACTGCCTTCTTTGGAGCATGAAAGTCTAAGAAAAATTACTTCCGTTTTATTTAATATGCAAGCTGATTCCAATGGACGTTATTGGAGTGTTTCGGCAGATTATCGCCCGGTAGATGAATTGTTTAAAAGTTTGAAGATTGGTCCATATGAATATTTAGATAGATGGACTTTTCAAAGAGCCTGGGCTGAATACAAGGTTTATGTTATCGCTCTGTTATTAATTTTATTGGGAATTTTTGGCCATAGTGTGCGAACGGAAATCTTAATTAGGAAAAGAACACTAGAACTGGAAACGGCATTTAAGCAGCAAAGAAAGACTGAGTATGAAAAACAAAAAGCTCAGAGTTCCCTCGAGAAAATAATGAGGTTAGGAATAGTCGGTCAAATGTCTACGATATTTGCACACGAGCTAAAACAGCCCTTAAATAATATCCAGTGCTATATAACCGGAACCCAAAGATTACTGGAAGAAAAAAATAAAAATTTTCTTCTTATTCATCATGCGTTAGACAAGATAGCTCAGCAATCACAGCAATGCGCAGAAGTTGTAGATCGTGTAAGAAGTTTTGCAAAAAAACGGCAAAAATCAATTGTTAGAGTGAATGTTTACGATCTTCTTGAGAAGGAAATTAAAGAATATGAGAAACTCTACCCAGAAGATACCGATATCACCCTTATCAAAGGCTCTGCAATTTTTGTTCTCCTGGATAGACTGGATTTTAAAATGGTGCTCTTTAACCTTTTTAGAAATGCTGAACAAGCAGAGCGGACAACCAAACACATAAAAATTGAAGTTTTGGCATCTGTCACTAAGAAAAATAATCATAGTTTCTGTTCTATTTCCGTTAAAGATAACGGACGAAGAATTTCTGATGATGCTTACGAAAAAATTTCTGAACCTCTATTCTCTACTAAGGAAGATGGACTTGGTTTGGGAGTTCAACTTATTATTAATACAATGGAATATTATGGAGGCAGTCTCTCTTTTGTTAGGAGCGAAAACTCGGGAGACGGCTTAACAGCAATTGTTGAACTACCTTTAGAGAATAAAAAAAATGCTTCCTAAAGAAAAAGCTCCATTAATTCGTGTTATTGATGATGAAAGCGAAGTCAGAGAAGCTCTGGAATTTTTACTAACATGTGAAGGGTACCGTGTAGCTGTTTATGAAAGTGCTTTAAAATTTTTAACAGAAGATTCTCCGGACGATTTTGGTTGTATTGTGGCTGATGTAAGGATGCCGGGGATAAACGGCATAGATTTATTTGAACGTTTAAGAGAAATAGAATATCCCATTCCGCTTATCTTTCTTTCGGGACATGGCGATATAGACATGGCTGTTAAAGCGGTTCTAGATGGTGCTATTGATTTTATACAGAAGCCAATCGTACCGGAAAGAGTTTTCAAAGCGATAGCCAGAGGCATTCAACGATGTTCACTGAAGAGCATAAATCCTTATTTTTCTGAAGAGAACGAGTTAAGGCGTCGATATGACAGTCTCACATCAAGAGAGAAACAAGTCTTAAAGCTAGTTTCATCAGGCTTAACAAACAAGGAAATAGCAGAACGTTTAAACTTGTCACATCGGACTGTTGAAGGGTTTCGATTATTAGGTTTGAAAAAATTAGAAATTAAAAGACCTGCTGAAGTATTAGCTGTTTTCAATCTCTTGAAAACCTGAGAAGAAGTATCTTTTTAACTTGAGTAAAATGACGGATTAAAGATGAAAGCCTAGTGGCCTTATAACGGTCTGTGAGAACTTCTGCGACTTGATTTTAGTTAGTTTTTCAGCGATAAAGAAAATCATATAACGCATCAGGCCCAGCATATAGAAGAAGCTCTGTCATTTAAAGTAAATAAAAGAATATCTTATTAAAAAATATGAGTTTGTTATTAACTAACACTTTGGTACCCCAACTTGCCGGTCTGATTGAAGATATGATTCTTGACGGCACATTCAAAGTGGGAAGTAAACTGAAGGAATCTGATTTAGAAGAAAAGTTCGGAACTAGTAGAACTCCTCTCAGAGAAGCGCTCCGGCTGTTGGAGTCCCAAGGCCTCATCGAAACTATTCCACGCAAAGGGAGCTTCGTAAAAAAAATAGATATTCAAGAAATTTCGGATATAAGTGAAATCAGAATAACTCTTGAAACGTTGGCCGTTAAATTAGCCCATCAGAGGATGACCCCTGAGGGCTTGAAAAAATTAAAAAAAGAATTAGACGGTATGGAAAATGCTTGGCGAACACAGAATGCCAAGGATTTCATGGAGTTTCATGAAAAATATCATTCAACATTAATTTCCTTGACTGGCAATTCTTGGCTCGAAAAAGAACTTTATAACTTACGCAAAATAATGCGTTGGCATCGGTTTTATTACCAATATCACGCAGCAAACTTTGAATATTCTTTAAAAAGCCACCAAGAGCAATATAAGTTATTGTCAGATCCTCTTTCAGATGAAGAAGTTCTGTGCCAAATTGATGCTAAGACAACTCGAAGAGGTTGCGAACTATTATTGGAACATATAAAGAAAACAGAGCAATCTTTACCTGAGAAAGATTGCTCTGACTAGCGGAGACTACTTGATAGAAAGAGAATGAACGAATTGATAAAGATCGGCAATATCCTCCTCCTCAATTGTTCTGACTCTTTCTTGAAGTTCGTTCATTTCGTTTTCCGAAATAAATGAAAGAAGTGTTTTTGCTTTGGCGGCTAAGTCTGGCCAATCTAAGGGCGTTTCAGGCTCGCCCAAAGGATCGGCAATAAATGCTGAAATTTTTTCACCAGATTTCATTTCAAGTGTTACACGGCTTTGCTCATGAAAAGGATGAATTGCTTGGATGTCCGAGGCCACACAAACCGTACATTTTTCAACTAAAGACAATTTTGATTGGTCTCTTAAGCTTTTCTCGCCAAAACTTTCTTCAGAAACCAAGCCGTCTGCAATGGCGGTGCAAACTGTAAAAGGTAAGCTAAACTTCGCATCTTTGACCGAAGAGATTTTCTTGTTGCCTACGACATCATAGGCCGCCTGGTACGTTTCTATAACTACCTTTTCTATTTCCTCTACGGGCACATCTCCTAACTTCCGATGAAGTTCCAGGCCTGCATCAATCCCGCCATGCGTATGCCGGCAGCAGGGATAGGGCTTAAATGAGACCCCGTCGCTTCTCCACATTGAACCAAAATCTTGGAATAGACTTTCATCAAACTTCTCTTCATGGAAGCCTTTGAAAAGCCCTTGTTTTCCTTCTAAAATCTTGTCAGCCCCAGTGAAATTTTGAGAGGCAAGTTGGCAAACAAGTATTGAATCTGCTACACCGTGACCGACATGCAGTATTTTGCTTTGTGCCTTTGTTGCATTAAATTCCCAAAGGCCGGAGCAAAGAGTTCCGGCATTTCCGAATGCATGTCCCAGCTGATCGCGTGTGAGTTTATTCAATTTGCCGACAGCAATTGAACCTCCGAGGGGACCGGTAGTCCCAGTGGTATGCCAAAGCGCATAATGTGACAATCCGAGAGCAGTGCCGACTCTAAGCATAATCTCATAGCCTGCAATACAAGCTGTAAGAAAATCTTTGCCGGTAGATTGCTGCATACATCCTGCAAGAAGAGCTGGAGTTATGACCATTACTCCGGGATGGGATAGCCCCGTTCTGTCAGAATCGTCCATTTCTAGGGCATGTCCTGATGCTCCATTAAGCAATGCGGCGTAGTAAAGTGAAGTAGGGTGAGTTAACCCAAGAGGAGTGATGCCGGTTTGCACAACGTTCAAACGGCATAAATATTTAAAAGCATCGACCTCTTTTGTTTTTGATCCGGCCACAGCGCAGCAAATTAGATCAAAAATGTACTTTTTCATCTGTTCGCACGTGTTTGGCGCTGTGTCGTCAAACTTCAAATTGAAAGCAAAATCCAAACACGCCTTGGTGATGTTGTTCATGCCTTATCCTTTTATGACGTTGTCAATAGCTTTTTGAGTGAGTCCAAGATAGTTGCTGGGATTGAGAATATCTACAATTTCTTGTTCTGTTAAATATTCTCGAAGTTCCGGCATTTGCTTGACGTATTGTTCGTACGGAATCTTCTTTTCGAAAGAGTCCATTGCGATTTTATGGACAATTCTCATTGCTGTATCTTTTTTCCCGGACTTGATGGAAAGAAGTAAAGCCAAAGGCTCAGCCATCAGCGATCCTTCATCTTTATCAAGGTTTTTACGCATGTTCTCTTCATGCACTTTTAATCCTTTGAATACTGTCAGCATTTCTTTCAACATGCTATCCATGAGAATAGCTGTTTCCGGCATACGGACATCTTCAACAAAGAATGGAGTGTCGTCTCGGAGATCCCGGTGGAAAATCTCTCCTTGAGCCGTGGCATTGGAACGAATTAATGTTGCCAAACCTTTAATATTTTCGCAGAGGACCGGGTTTCGTTTCTGGGGCATAGTGCTTGAACAGATCTGGTGTTCTGTGTCAAACGGCTCTTCTAATTGCATGACTTCATTTCTTTGGTTAAATACAATGTCATCAGCAATTTTTTCGCAAGTATTGGCGATCAAAGAACAAAGATACATGTACTCAACGAATCTTTCATTGCGGGGCTGAACTGAAATGGGAGGAACGGTTAAGCCAAATTTTTCAAGAACCTTAACTTGCATGTCCCAGCATTTCTCTCCAAACAATAAATTGTACGAAGCAAAGTTTCCAGCGGCTCCTGATACCGTTCCTGTACAAATTCTTGGTAAAGCTTGGTCAATCCTTTCAATGTGTTCTTTGAAAGCCTGAGCCCAGGTGGCAACTACAAAGCCGAAGGTAACTGGGATGGCGTGTTGACCGTGAGTGATTCCTGCCATGACTGCATTGCGATATTTGTCAGCTAAGGGGAGGAGAACAGAAACGATCTTTTCTAAGTCAGCTCTATAGCTTTCTAATGATTTCTTGATCCTAAATGCCAGAGTGCTGTCCAGGACGTCTTGGGAAGTTGCACCATAGTGGATAAATTCTCCGGCACCATTTTCGCAGATAGCCTTATAAGCTCGGATGAGGGCAACGGTATTTAAATTGGTGGTGCCAAAAATGTTTGCAATCTTGTCAATACCAATAAGATCAATGTTCCCTTTTTTTGTGATTTCATCGGCCACATCTTGGGGAATCATTCCTAACTCAGCCTGAGCTTGGGCCAAGTACACCTCGAAATCAACCCATTGCTGCAAAATCCCTCTTTCGCTCCAAAGGTTTCGCATTTCTTCTGTTCCAAAACCTTTTTCGTACATCTCATAATCAAAAAAATGCATTCTATTTTTCATAATCATTCCCTTGTGTTGAAGGTAAAAATTGTTGAGAAGAATTACCAAAGACCGATTAATTTCCACCAGATGGAGCCAAAGACAACCACGATGGCTAAATGAAGCCAAGACAGGATGAAGCCAATCTTCCACCATTCGGCATTCGTGAAATAGCCGGCATTAAAGAAAATTGGAGCAAATCCACAGGTGTACTGAGTAAGGCAAGCCGGAGTGTTGGCAATGAAGGCCAACATAAGAATGGAAAGAAGAGGAGGGCATCCAGCTCCTAACATAACCGTCAGACAGGCTCCGTACAAAGCGACCATATGGGCCGTAGAACTGGCAAAGGCGTATTGTGTATAGTTAAAGAAGATGGCAATAGCTAGTGCAACAACCCACCAATCAGCACCGACAAAAATACTTCCCAATCCGTTTCCAAGCCAGACCATGAAGCCTTTTTCTGTGAGGGCACCGGCCATACAAACTAAGACACCCATCCAAATCAATGTGTCCCAGGCTCCTTTTTCTCCTAGGACATCATCCCAGGTAAGAATGCCGAAGTACAACATCGCACACACAGCAATGAAGGCAACTAAAGTGGATCCAATTCCTGTGAAGTCTCCTAACATCCATAACGCAATGGAAAGGAGGAAGATGACACAAAGGATAACTTCTTTTGAAGAAATGGGACCCATAGCATCAAGCATCTTTTTCGCTTCGATCTTTGCTTCAGGTGCTTTTTTAAGTGTTGGGGGAACAACAAAATAAACGGCCAAAGGAACCAAAGCAATTGATGCGATTCCCGGTAATAAAGCGGCTAATGCCCAGCCTCCCCAGGTCATCTCGAGATTTGCTAGATCCTTTGCATATTGCATCACCAGCACGTTTCCAGCCATGGCTGTCATGAACAGGTAAGAGATAAAAGCTTCCGACTGGAAGTAAGACTGGATTAAAAATCTTCCGGCACGGTTTGGATTGTGATCAGGTTCGCTATCCAAGGCTTTGCACATACTTCGAACGATCGGATAAATAACTCCTCCTGCCCTTGCCGTGCCTGAAGGAATTCCGGCTGCCAAAATGGAACCACTGATTGTTAATCCATAAGCAACTTTAAGAGTGCTGTCTCCAATTACGCTCAATATCTTGAGGGATAGTCTTTCTCCCAACCCTGTTTTAAGAAATGCCCGGGAGAACATGAAAGCCATGACGATTAACCATAGCAAACTGTTGGAAAAACCTGCGAGAGCGACTTTCAAAGGCAATGCCTTAAAAAGAATTGCAGCTGTAATGCCGAAGATTGCCACATAACCGATGGGTAAAGGAATAAAAATAAAACCAGCAATTGTTGCGACCATGACCGCTAAGACATGCCAGGCTTCAGCGGTCACACCTTGAGGAATAGGTGAGAACCAAAGAACCAAACCGATAGCGATAGTGATTAGAAAACCGAGATTCTTTTTCATATCGACTCCTTTTAGGGAAAGAGCAATATCGTTTGAATATTGCATATTGTATACAATATTCAATATATGTAAGAAAGTCAATAAGAATGTGTTTAATTGTTTCTTAGATTCGGAGACAAAAAGGTAGTTTTCAGGGTCGAAATTTCCTTTAAGGAGGAGTCGGAATAACAAGATTTTTGTTGCAACTCAATTCTTTCAGGAAGAAATTACCCTTCTTATCTTCTAATGAACAGCTTTAAATTTAAGAACTTACATCTTCTTAGGAGTTGGAGCTTTTGGCATCTTTCTTACTCTCATATCCAACCTCGGATTTGTACAGAACGGATAACCACCTGGAAAAACTTACAAAGCTGAGAAGAGGGAAAGAGAATTCATTTAGCAGCACAAACGTTGCGTAAAAAGACTAAGTGTCTGGGGGGCAAAGCAATGGAAGAAGGTACGTTATCTGAGGCAATTACGAGAAAAATGTAATCTAACTCCTCTAACGCTCCTATCAAAGAAATCTATTACCAGCCAAAAGAACTGAAAGATTCGATAAAAAATGATGAATCAATAACGAGATTCTAGAGAAAGAAGAAGTTGCGCAATTCTGCAGATAGTCCCCGGCAGATCTATTTTCGTTTTCAAAAGTCTATTGACTAACTACCGAGACATACAGGGTAAGAAAAGTTCCGAAAAGGTCGGACCAATAATGATGGCGGTAAGAGTTTTACATGAAAAATTTACTTAACTAAACAAAAGAGCATTGCTAAAATCCAAATATCCCTTCCTACTCAATCCCTAAATGGAGGAGTCCTATGATTTCACGCCGTAAAGTAATCAAAATTTCAGGTGCCATGGCTGCAATGGGTTTCTCTCTTAATCCAGCCTATGCCTGGTTAACAGGCCAGCCTGACAAAACAATTTCCTGCGATGTCCTTGTCATTGGATCCGGAATTGCCGGAACAGTCGCCGCTCTGCAGGCTCAAGAAGACGGCGCTAATGTTTTAATGATCGACAAGGCTGCAAAAAATCAGAGAGGAGGAAATTCTAAGGTTTGTCTAGGCTCTTTCTTGATGCCGGAAAACAATTCTGAAGAGGCCAAAAAAGCTTTCGTCGAAGACGTGAAGAAAAAATCCCTCGGTGGAGGACGTTCAGACCTTTACGAAGTTCTCGCGGATAATATTCTCGATTCAATAAAATGGGCTGAATCAAATGGCGCAGGGTTTGAGCCCTGGCTTCAGCAGGCACCTTGGAGAGTTGGCGTTCGCATTGCATCTCCGGGTCAATATAAAGGTATGCCGACCCTCCTTAAGACTCTGTTCGATAAATATATAGAAAAAGGCGGAAAGGTCCTATTTAAGACAAAGGCTAAGCAGTTGCTGGTAAATGGTAAAGGAGCTGTCGATGGAGCAGTCTGCCAAACAGAGGATGGGTTAGTAAAAATTTCTGCAAAAGCTGTAATTTTGGCTACGGGTGGCTATTCTGCTAATAGAGAGATGCTGGAAGCTGCTCATCCGGGCGGAGCAAATATTTTGATTCGCGGTAATAAATTTATCACTGGCGACGGTATTCGTTTGGCTCAAGAGATCGGTGCAGGAACAAGAGGGATGGTTGGAGTTGAGTCATTGCATCTTCCCGTTGTGTATGACGGTCCTAATGGTAGAGGCTCTCCGACCCGGGCTTTGCCATACTGTTTAGGCATAAATGCTGAAGGTAAGAGATTCGTTGACGAATCTTTAGGTTACGCCTCATTCGGCAAAGCTACTCTCCAACAAACCAGACAAACGGTTGCGTTGATATTCGATGAAGCGATGTTGCAAAAAGAAAAACGCATAGGAATGTCGGTAGAATTGTTCAAACGTGCCAAGGGTGGACTAATTGAGGCCAATGGGTATGAGCAGCTGGCTAAAGAAATTGGAGTTCAGCCTGCCGCTTTGAAATCTACTCTAGAGGCATATAACGCATCTGTAAAAGATGGAAAGGCTCTCGGCGCAGAACCTCCGAAGACAAATCTGGCTGAGAAAATTAATCTCAATGGCAAGCTCTTTGCTTTCTATCCTCTCACACCTTCAATAACGATGGTTTACGGTGGGCTGACCGTCAATAAGAATGCACAAGTGACAGAGCCTGATGGAAGGCCAATCAAAGGTCTTTACGCTGCCGGAGAAACAATCAATCTCTACTACCACGACTACCACGGAGGCGGGATTCTTTCTCAAAGTCTAGTATTCGGAAGAATAGCCGCTAATCAAGCTGTCAAATACGCTAAAGAATAGAAGGTGAAATTTGCTGCGCGTCTTGCCATGCTTTCGGCATCGGCGGGACGCATATCTGTTTTTAATTTAGCTTAGACATTGAAATACTTTTTGACTTCAATGGCTGAAGAGACTCCGAGTTTTTTATAGGCAGACGCTCTATGGTTTTCTATTGTCCTTTCACTGAGGCCTAAAGCCTCTCCTATTTCTTTATTAGACAAGTCCTGAAGAACTTTTTTTATAACTTGACTTTCTCGTGCAGACAAGGACGCTAGCTTCTTTTGTCTTGTTTCAGAATCCACCCCAAGCCCTCTTAGATCCTGCTGCAGAGCTTCTGTAACCTTTTGAAGGAGAATAGCTGGAGAAATGGGTTTTTGTAAAAAATCATATGCTCCGTTTTTCATCGCCAGCACGGCTGAATCCACTTCGCCATGGGCCGTCAGAAAGATAATGGGGTGTTCAAAATGCCTCTCTTTTAGGATCTTTTGAACTTGAAGGCCCGACAATTCCGGCATTTTTAAATCCAAAATTACGCAGCCGGGGACAGAATACGCGTCTGAAGTCAGAAATTCGTGCCCGCTTAAATAAGTGCTCACCTCGAACCCTTCTAATTCAAGAACGGTTTTCATCCCACGCAACACGGCTTCATCGTCATCGACAATTCGAATTCTGCTTTTTTTGTCATTCATAACTTTCTTTATCCTCGATGATTGGAAGAATACAATCTACTTGGACGCCTCCGTAGGAGGACTTCCGAAAAACGATCCTTCCTCCGTAATTTTCTATTAATGAACTCACTATCAACAAACCAAAGCCCAATCCATTCTCCTTTTGACTAATTTTTGATTTGCTTAGGCTTTTAATAAAGGACTCTGGGACTTCTGGTCCGTTATCGGCGACTGACAAGACAACCTCTCCGGCAGTTGACTTGGATATGGTGATAGTAACTTTGGGTCCGCTCTGCTCGGCACATGCTTCATATGAATTTCTTAGAAGATTTATGATGACTAACTCGAGATCAAGACCGTCCGCCAGCACATACACCTCACGGGAAAGTGCCCGGAGTTTAAATTTACAGTTCTTGTGCAGAGTGGCGGTGAATGTGGTGATTGATCTTTTGACAATATCTGTAAGTTCAATGGGTACTGGTTTTGCCTTTTTCCCTTTAAGGAAAAATCTTGTTTTTTGAACAATCTCATCTGCTCTGACGGCCTGATTCTCTATGTCCTTTACTAATCCCAGGACTTCTTTTTTATCCTGTTCCTCTCCTTGTAGACGTCGGAATAAAGAATAGCAAAAGCATTGGATGGCATAGAGTGGTTGACCTAATTCATGCGCAAACAAAGAGGAGAGTTGATTAAAAGCTCCGGTTCTCTGCATCTGTTCTAGTTTTTGGGAAGTCTCTAAAGCTTGTCTTTTTAAATCTTTTTCTCTAATGAGAGCGGATCGCAATTGTTCTGTTCTTCTTCCGACCATGGCGCTGACAACGTAGCCGTATGAAATTAGTCCTAGGATGATCAACAAAATTGCGAGAAGAAGATGCCAATATTTACTTATGACGTTTTTTAAGGTCCAAGCTCTATCGGCAGCCCAAGCGTCTAAGTCCAACATCCTGAGAGTTTTGTCGGTCTGCCCGAAATCCGTTGCTACACTCCAGTAACTTCCTTGTTCGGACGGGGGCATAGCCAGAAGAGATTGAGTAATTTTTCTGGAAAGCCTTGGGTTTAAGGAGGGAAGGGAAGAAAGAGTCAAACCTGGGAAAAGAACGGTGCTGTGGGCGCAGCGTAAGGATGAAAAATGTCTCGGTTCTAATACTCTCAGCCAACTAGTAGGGAGGTCTTCTTGTTCAATAATGCTTTCTAGGAAGCAAGCCGGGAGAAGAACAGCGTCAATAGTGTCATTTTTAAGTTTGTCTAAAATGTCACGAATCCCCGTTGAAAAAGCTACTGTTTCTTTAAAAAACTGATTAGCCTTGACTCCTCTGGAAGTTAATTCCCCTTGTAGGGCAATAAAACTTAACGGGCCGAATTCAGAACCATATCCGATTCGTTTGTTTTTTAAATCTGAGATTTCTAAAAATTTAGTTCTGTCTCCCTTAACAAGGAGGACAGCTCCGGCACTCTGGTTTGGGTCATCATCCTTAACAGTCTCGACAGAAACAAGATCCCGCGCACCCTGTCTAGCCATTTGCCTGTAGAAGAAACTGGAAGAAAGAATCAGATCGACATCATGATTTTCTACCGCCTTGGATAATTCATTTTCCTCTAAAAATATAATTTCCAATTTATGACCTGGCTCGAGCACCTTTTTTAATAAATTGAAGGTAGAAGTTACAAGTTCTGTATGGAGACCTGACTTGACATAGTCAGCCACCCCCAACCGCACGGATTCTGCAGTTGCTTTTGTAGATAAAGGAGAAAGAAGGCAAAAGGCCAGGAGAAATGGAGCAAACTTCATGAGAACTCCGTCGCCGATCTTCCGGCAATTTCTCCAAAGACAAGTGCTTTGCCTAGTCCTGTGCCGGTTATGTAGTTCATCCCGTGAACCCCGCCCATTATTTCGCCTGCAGCGTAGAGTCCTTTAATTGGTAAGCCGTTTTTTTTCAGAACTCGACAATTGCAATCCACTTTTAGTCCGCAATAAGTGCCCATGATTGCTGAGATGGAGGGCATGATATAGAAGGGGGATTGCTCAATCGGGACTAAGTCTCCATAACCGGAGGTGAGAGAGGAACGGCCGAATTCGGGGTCAAAGTGATTTTTGACAAAACTATTGTATTGAAGAACTGTTGTATTAACGCTATCAGGATTCAGTCCGGCTTTGTCGGCTGCTTCAAAAATCGTTTTTCCTACAACGGCGTAACTTGGATTCATCCCTTTATCAAAAGGGCTCCATAACAAATGATCCACAGGTCGTCTCGACATCTGCAGTCTTCTAATATTTTCATCGAACAGGATAAAAGAGCTTGAGTTGGCTTGCGTAATCGAAACCTCTCCTATTGTCTTATAAGATAGCGACTCATTTACAAAACGTTTTCCTTCTTTATTGAGAATGATCGCGCCGCTGTAATAAATGGTCGTGAAATCGCGAATAGTCGAAGGATTTTTTGTAAAACCAAAAGAAGCCTGAATTGTTTCTCCTGGGACGATATATCCTCCTTTTTGAAGAGCCATGAGAAGACCATCC
The DNA here is from genome assembly GCF_902477955.1 of uncultured Turicimonas sp. Classification (NCBI taxonomy): domain Bacteria; kingdom Pseudomonadati; phylum Pseudomonadota; class Betaproteobacteria; order Burkholderiales; family Sutterellaceae; genus Turicimonas; species uncultured Turicimonas sp. Next base: position 29,784 of record NZ_CABSJB010000007.1, read on the forward strand.
CCTTGAGAACCAATGCCGGAAACGACTTTGACAGCTCTCATGTTTGGTGCAAGAAGGGAGAGTAAAGCTTGGTTCCTCGCAAATCCTCCGGAGGCAAGGATTACTCCATTTTTACTCAACAGGTTAGTGAACTTTTTGCCTCTTGAAACAAGGACTCCTGTAATTCCAGCTGGTCCCTCTAAAAGATTAATGGCACGAACGCCGGTTTTGATTTCTATATTTCTTTTTTGAAGTTCCCCCAGAAGCAATTGAATGAGTAACCCTGAATTAAACATATGAGAACGAGGTCGGCTCATCCCTGAAGATGCCATTAGATTTTGTGGAAGAAGTCCTCGGGATACAAGCCATTCATAGCGAATTGGAATGTTGTTTACCAATAATCGGACCAAGTTCTCATCATTCGTATACTTCCCGGAGAGCATCATGTCCCTGAAAAAACGCTCCTTAGAGTCCGTAATATTTTTACTTCTTTGAAGAGAAGTTCCTGCTACAGCGATCGCTCCTCCTGACATGCCGCTTGAGCCCCCGATAATAGGTTCTTTTTCTAAGACTAGAATTTTTCTCTGACCGGCATCGTAAGCGGCAATTGCTGAAGAGAGAGCCGCAGCTCCGGAACCAACGATAATTAAATCGTAGCTTGGATTTTCCTTGGCCATAACCCAATGGAAGGGATTTGCTGCAAGGATTACGCCGATTCCCTCCACTACCGTTCTGCGTTGCATATCACTCTCCTCTAATTTGAATACTAACTTTTGTCTGGCATTTGAGCCATATAGAAAAATTCCTAGTGTCTTATTTGGCGCAAACTTGATCTAGATCAAAGTACCTAGGTACTGAGAAGATTGGAATTGAGACAGACGGTGAATACTGAAATGTTCTAAAGGCCTTCACTGATCTCATTACTCAAACAGTCCGTATAAAGGAGAACTATATGAATACTTCTCGCAGAACCTTTTTTAAACTCACTTCCGCCGTTGCTCTTGGTACATGCGGGACAGCTTGGGCCGTTCCAACAAATCAGCCTCAAAAGTGGGATGAAGAATACGATATCGTGATTATTGGTGCCGGCGGTGCAGGCCTGGCTGCTGGTGTTGAGTCAGTACAGCAAGGAATGAAGGCGATCATCATTGAAAAGATGCCCTTAATTGGAGGATCTAGTCTCCTTTGCGGAGGGAAATTCTCTGTTGCCGGGACACCTGAACAGAAAGCAAAGAATATTGTTGATGACGAGCAGCGCTATTTCGACGATATGATGAAAACCGGTGGATATCAAAACGATCCTGAATTAGTAAAAGTTTTCATTAAAGAAAGTTGCAAACACTATGACTTCGTAACGAAAGAATTAGGAATTCTTCCTCATGAAATAACGGCTGCAGCGGGTATGAGCGTTCCGAGAGCGCACGGCTTCAAACCCGGCGAAGTATTAAGTGCTATGAGAGACTACTTTGTGAAGAGAGGAGGAAAAGTAGTTACGGGAATGAAGGCTGAAAGGCTCACCTGGGATTATAAGAATTCGACAATTTCCGGCGTGAAGTGCTCCGGAAAAGATAAGAAAACCATCTACATTAAAGCAAATAAAGGTGTTTTGTTAGCATCTGGCGGCTTCAACCGCAATCCGGAATTGCTTAGAAAATACGCTCCTCCTATGGCCAAAGCAGCCGTGATTGCCGGCGTTGGTACCACCGGAGACGGTCTGCTTATGGCCCAAGCATATGGCGCAGATGTTCTAGACATGGCATACGTGAAAGCCACGTACGGATTCAAGCTTAACCCCAACACCATCGGTGACATGGCTCAAGTCTATTATGGTGGTGCGATTATGGTTAATAAAGAGGGCAAACGATTCGTTAATGAATCTCTCTCGTACAAATTATTGGGCGATTTAGCTCTTAGCCAGCCGGAAGGTAAGAGTTTCATGATTTTTGATGAGCCAATGAGAAAGGCTCAAATGGGGAGAAGGGCGATTGATAAGAAATTATTCGCCCCAATCGATGAAGGGAAAAAACTTGATTTCTTGTTTACAGGACAGACTCTCGAAGAAGCTGCAAAAAATGCTGGACTCCCTGTTAAGGCTGTCGAAGAAACTGTTGCCTCTTATAACAAAGGAGTTGAGGCAGGAAATGACGCCGAATTTGGCCGAAACTCTCTAACTAGCGGACACGGCAAACCGACTAAAATTGAAACTGGTCCTTTCTATATCATGCCAACCACTGCTGCATTGATTGGAACATATTGCGGCCTGAGAATTAATACAAAAGCCCAGGTTATTGATGTATTTGGTGAGAAGATAAATCATCTTTATGCTGCCGGCGAAATAGTTGGAGGTGTGCACGGCGCAGCCTACATGACAGGAACAGCATGGGGTAAAGCCATGGCATTGGGACGGTTGGCTGCAAGAACTATTGCTGGAAAGTAATGGAAAGCTTGTAAGCGGATTTTGTTTCTTAGTCAACTCTTAAACTAATCGGTCTCGGAAAGGAGACCGATTAGCCGTCTGAGGGAGAGCAGAGTAATTAGACTTTTGAAATTCCTCGTTGTCTGTCTGTCCCACTTGCATAACTTAGTTTATTTCCCATGGAAGAGGGAGGAGTTGTGGTGCGTAGTACAATGGTGGACAGCTTTGAAGAAGTTCAGCTTTGATCTTGTCCTCTTTGTATCTCCTTCCTGTCGCCTAGAAGTGTAACTACCCTCTACACAAAAGAGAATTGTTATATCGGGCAAGAAATTAAATTATTTCTATTCACAGAGAATGGTGAAGTTACTTAACAGAATTCTAGGGCCGAGGGCACCTCGGTCAGCGACGATAATCAGTCATTCTTTCTTAACTTTTCTTTTCTAGCCAAGATGTTAATTTTTTCTTGGATTCTTTTTTGCGGCTGTCTTTGTCTGGAAGAGTATCGGCCAAAGACCAGTCTTCCGAGATTTGGAAAAGTACCGGAGGTAAGTCTTTGCATTTAGGATCTGGGAGTTCCAAAAGTTCAGATAGAAAACTCGAGAATAGGGTTGTGAGTGCGTCGAACTCAATACTATAGTGCCAAAACTCTTGTCTAGAGTAATCTACATAGCTGCATTTTTTTTCTGGAATTCTCCAAATTTTATTATGACCGGGAGAATTAAGCTTAGAAAGGATTATTGCTGGTTTCAGAGGAATATTAGGGGAGAGCTGCCTCTCTCCTCTTTCGTGCTTGAAACAGTTATCGAGATCTCTTATTAAGTTAAGAAAATTTAAGTACTTTCCGATAGGAGGGAGAAATTCAAAAGAACAGTCTTTTTTAGCATCTATGACGGAGCTGAAATCTTCTATATCGTATCGCCTGAGTTGAAGTTCAATTTCGAGATAAGGAACGAGAAGAATTAGAAGAATTTGACGCATGTCAGCTATTATTCTTCTTGCTTGAGATTTAAGAGCCGCTAGAAAAACAGGAGGAATGAACCCGCTGCTTTCTATACACATAATCATCATATCCCTATGTATTTTGTAAAGGGTTTGAAGTTCTGAATTCAATCCTTTAATCTCGTTTAGGGCATATGCAGCGGTCGAAATTTCTTTCGAACTTGTCTCGATCTTTCGTATTGCGGCTGTCAAAAAAGGAGAAGTAATATTCATGTGAATTTCATCTTCTTTGATATATTCGGAAAGAACCAAAGGTTGTTCAAGCAAAACTAAATTTGGTTGAAACCGGCAGACGACCTTATAGCTAGGCGTCACCATTTGCCCAGGACGAATTGTCCAGCTGTTTTTTAATTCATCAAAGAAAGGCCACTCTCCGATCTCTTTTAGATGAGGAAAACAAATTCTAGTCATCCCGACTTCTAGGTCTTCGTCTAAAGGGCAATGAAGCATAAGAGCTCCGTCTCTTTTTCTATACACAAGTTCTTGTTGCAAAGGCTGAGTCATTATTTTCTCCCTTTATGATCCAGCTCCGCAGTATATGTATACAGACTAGACGGGTTGAAAGAGATAGTAGCTCGCGAAATTTTTTCTCTATCACCACAATAGGCTGTGAGCATGTCGCTTCTATGGGAGGTAAGACCAGTGATTGCAGATAACACACTGAGAAGAGAAATACTGAAATTTAAATAACAAGAATTGCTTCCTTTATAAAAATCTAAAATACTTTGGATAGGATAGGGATATGAATACTCCTCCATGAGAGAGTCTAGATGCCTCAGTTCGGTCGTCTGCTCTTCCAAAAGATCTAACACGTGTAATCCGCATTGAGTGATGTCTTTAACGGTTATCAAGCTTCCTTGAGGCAAATTATCTTCCAAGAAAAGTGAAAGGAGAGCTTTTCTAATTGGCATTTCAAGACCTCTCTCTTCAAAGTTTTCCATTAATGCTGACTTTATTTGATTTTTTTCCTGCAAAGCTTGCTCTACGACAATCGAGTTCGTATTTTTATAGAGAGAAAGCAAAAGTTCCGCTTTTTTTTCGTTAGAGATGTTTTGATCAAGAACTGCAGTAATATCAGACAGCGCAAGGGTTGATGGCATGGAATTATTTTGATTGGTAACCAAAGGACCAAATGGACTGAAGAGAGAGTCCTTTGCAACGATTAACTCATCTGCCGTCAATGCAAGAAGAGAGGCCGCACCTAAAGCCTTTGAGGGCACAATAACGGAGAAAAGTCCGCAATTCTCTTTGATCAGCTTAATGATGTTCAGTACGGTCGTAATATTTCCTCCGAGGCTCGAGACTATAAGTGTAATTTTGGGAATTTTTTGATCGAAAGAAATCTTTTTGTATCTTTTGATTTGTCGAAGTTGCTCCAAAATGAAATGCTCTGCCGGATTGAAAATCCTTCCTGGAAGTTCTGGAGACAAAAGTGTATATAGGTAGACAATAGGAGAAGTGTGCTCCTTTTCAAGATTTTTGAGAATGTTGGAAGCTTCCTCAAGAAAGGAATTGTCAACGGGCGGGGCTTTGTTATCTCTATTCATAATTACTCTCTGAAGAAACGAGGAATTGCCTTGTTAGGTTCTTCGTTAATAAGCCGAGATGGAAGAATGGCTGGCTTAATTCAGAAATATTAGCGCAAGAATCAAAGAGAATATTCTCATAGTCAGAAACCTAGATAAGTTATGGTTAGAGAGCTGAAAAGTTTCAGTGTTTTAGACTTTCCAACTAAGAACTTGGAAAGATGTAATATTGAATGACAAACACCAATAACTTAGAAGAAATGAATCATTCACAAGGAAGTCTAGGCATAAAGAAGTTGGAGCATTCTGCTATCCCTTCTTGGTCTGGTTATATTTACCAGGGTTTGTGTGCCGTCTACTACCTTCTCCATTTGGTAAAAGACGATATTATGAATAATAAAGAGGATTATGCTGACTGCCGATTGTTCCTAGACGCATATGAAGATTTCTCAGTCCATCTAGATGGAAAAATTCTGAGCCTTCATCAATGCAAATTGTATAGTCAGACAAGTCCGGCTTTAGCTAAAGCTGTTGGTGCCCTAGAAGAAAAGAAGAAACATTTCAAAGAAAAAGGACTATGTACGGATGATACTATCCTTTATTTTCATACTAATACAAATATAAATTTAGGGGATAATGTAAGGCATTTTGAGGACTACAAAGGTCAAAAAAAGCTAGACGCAGAAGGGGTTTTTGTTTCAATCTCGGATTTGATTTCTTTTATACACAAAGACAATGTTTTTACTGTTAATCCCAGAATTGTGTTGAAGCGGCTTATTTCACTTGTCGACATCCAAGTTGTAAAGATTCATGGGAAATCGATTAAAAGTTCTCCAAAGTTGACTGCATATGAAGCTGCTTCAATGCCAGAAAGTTCCTTGTCATACCAAGAAATTAAAGATTGCCTTACGCAGGATGAATTTAGCTATTTTGGGCCCTCATGGTTTTGGAGGAAAGTCAGAGTAGCTTTTATTCTGGCAATAGAAAAGGAAATAGAACAACTAAAGGAGATAGAAGAATCAAAAGAAGGCATTATGGAAAATGCTTCTTTGGATCTTTCTAAAATTTCACGAGCTATAGAGGAGATTGTATCTTTGGAAGAGGAGGAATTAGAACCATTTTTTAGACGCATAGTCGCACCTCTTACTGTTACTTGTGAGGAAAGTTCTTACTCAGATTTAACGGCCTCGGCCACAGCAAACAATTTGACCGCCCTAATAAGCCGAGTTAATTCTTCGTTGGGCTCAAAATTATCTTGGAAAAAAAAGGAACAATTTCTGACTCCAATGGTTTGGAATCCGCCTAATTATGGAGCAGATATAGATCTGATTTATTTGTTAAGGAGGTTACACAAGAATGCTCCTAATTTGGATTGTTTAAGGGAGTTTGATTGGTTAGTCACTCGAGACAATATTCCGGTAATTAAAAACTTGGATGAGGAAATGCCCAAACGTTTGTTTAAAGATTACGATTCAGATAATTCGAAAAAGAACAATATCTTTAAAAATAAAAAAATTGGGCTTCTTCCTTGTGACACTTTTAATTCAGGTAAATATGATTGATTTCATAAATAAAATATTTTTAAGCAATGGATATGGCAAGGAAGATTCAGACTCTCCTTCTCGTTATTCTTATTTTTCCCATTCAGAATTTAAAGATTTTTGGATAGTTAAATCTTGTCGAAGCCAGGTCTCTGCGAAAGATTTAGTAGAGGCCAGAGAGAAGGCAAAATCTATTTTGGGAAACTATAAAGAATTCGAAAAAAATGCTTCTCTTTTAATTCTGTTATGTGTTGATGAAGTCTCAGACCAACTCATAGACAAAGTTATCAAGTTAGAAGAAGACCCTTTTGATTTTAAAAAGTACGTTGTAGTCTATACAGAATCTGATAAGGAAGAGCTCCTAAAGATTGCCCCAGATGGGGAGCTCCTCTCTACTCTGCTGATGAACATCCAGACATTTGAAGAGTTAAAGAAAGAGGAGTGTCAAACAAGAATTGGACCTTATCATTTACTGTATTCGCTCGCCCATAAGCTGCCTTTTTTAATGATGGAAGTGACGCCCGTCGGAAGCCAAGCTCTGAGAGATTATTTCATTCCTTCGGACAAAAATAAACCACTTTACGAATGGTTTAAAGCGGTGGATGAAAACACGTTAGACGCAGCCATAAGAAGAGAAGCGGAGCAGAATAATGGGTGATTTTAAATTACTAAAAATTCAAGCGCAAAATTTTAAAGGCTTTCGCGAACTGGAGGTTAACCTTAGCTTAAATACTCTATCTATATTGGGAGGAAAAAATGGCTTTGGGAAATCTACCCTTTTCGATATTGTCGAACTTGTTTTGACTGGAAAAATTAAAAGATATTCTACTTACCTTGAGCAATCGGACAAAAGGAATAAATTCAACGAATTTACAAAACCCTTAGTTTTTGATCCGTTACTTCCGGAAGTCAGTGTAGAAATTTGCATTAAGACTGAGGGTTCGACCTTATGGTTAAAGAGGTGCGCTGATGTAACCCAGATGGGTAATCCTATCGATTTTTCCTGTTTCTCCAAGTTACTTATTCGGAAAGATGACAGCAGAGAGTATGAGATATGTGAAAACTCGGCCGGGGAGAATCTTTACTCTCTATTCTCCCAATACAACTTTCTTCATTACCTTGATCAAGAAGAATCTACCTATTTCCTTAAAAAGAATTCCAAGGATCGGTGTAGAGATCTAGAGTGCCTCTTCAATACGTCCAAATTTGAGAAAGAGATTGACAGATGCAAAGAGATGATTAGAAAGTTAAAAGAGTTAAAGGACATCTATAAAAATGAGAGAGAGACAAAAAATAACGAGCGGAATCTTTTATTGTCGAATTTAGAGAAGCTCCAGGAGGGAGAACCTGTTCCTTACTTTAAGTTATTTAAGAAAGTTGTCTGGTGGGACGCGGAGAACCCTTCCTTCGAAGACCAACCCCTTTGGCCAATTATTGAACAAGGAGGAGAACTGGATAAAATTCTTTATTTTTTAGAACACCGAGCTGATTATTACAAGTATGAATTATCTCAGCGCCTCAGAAACGCTATCCCTGATAAGAGCATGCTGAATAAGGTTCTTCAATTTATCTTCCATTCACATAAAGAGCAGGAAGTTAAGTTGTGTAATTATTTCCAAAGAATCGTGCGCGAGTGTTCAGAATCTGGGGTCTTACAAATTGACTTTTCTCTTCTGGAAACGGAGCTCGTGACTAGATATTTGGATCAGAGGGAAATTGCACTTCTCAAACAGGACTCGATTGCTATAAAAAATTTGGAAAAAAATACAAACTCATTGCAAACTAAACAACTACAATTGACAGCAGATCGAGCAAAATTGGTGCAAGAAGTAGAAAACGGTGCGTGGGAGCCAAACGATATCTGTCCTCTTTGCGGAAAAGATTATGGTAGCCACGAATACTTGCTAAAGGCCATAGCAGACCAGACGGATCTTCTATCAAAAACGCTTTTGACTGCAGTACGCTTGTTAAATAATGCTAAAACCTCATTTGAGCAGCGCTTTAATTCTTCTGTAATCAGACCTCTAAAAGAAGCAGTCAAAAAGACTGGTATAAACGATGAATTGTTGGAAATCTTGAATAACCGGGAAGTTGGGGAGAAGGTTAATTTTTTGAAAGCTAATTTGTCATTTGAGGAGTTAGATTTAAACGATTTTGCAAAGTTTGAGTCTGAATTTATAGAACGATTAAGAAAGATAACGCAAGGATATTCTAAGGAGTTAAGTTTTGAACTTTTGAAGGCCACTGTTCATAGTTATCCTATGCTTAGAAGTGCCCAAAATATTACATCTGAATTGATTGAAAAGAAAAGGCGATATTTGATAGCAAAATGCAGAGAAAGCAGCGATAAAAAGTTAAAAATAATTGACTTAGAGCTTAAAAGAACTAACCAGACCTTATCTACTTGTGAAAATAAAATACGTAAGTTACACGGTCTACAAACAGAAATCATTTCCCAGAAAGATGAGTATTTGCTGCGAGTTATAGTAGATACTCAAATTTTATTTTATATATACACTGGCCGGATCTTGCAAGATAATTATTTTGGACGCGGTATTTTTATGAAATACACTAAGAATAAAAATATTCTTTTTGTATCTGGGCATTTCCAAAGTGATGTTGATGTGTTATATAACATGAGTAGTGGCCAGTTATCGGCGATAGTCATTGCCTTTACTCTTGCCCTGAATAAGCTGTATGCAAGCGTTCCGTTTCTTGCTATTGATGATCCGGTTCAAACCATGGACGATATGAATTTTTGGGGATTGATTGAAACTATAAGGCATGAGTTCGGTCATTCTTGCATTTTGCTTTCAACTCACGAGCCAGAAAAAGGCGGTCTTTTAAACTACAAAGCTCATAAGCTTAATATCCCTTCATCATATATAGACATGGAAGAAATCGGAAGTCGTTTTAGAAGCGTAATAGCAAAGTGATTCTGGAGAACCTAGAACCACGGCTTTTGTATTTAAGCCTATCTGGTTCTACTAAATTGCTTGAATATGCGGAAGTTGGCTCTTCACGGATTTCGAGGAAATAAAAGATTATTCCAAAAGCCAGACTTTAGGAGACCATAGCAGGACAATCCATGAAGAGCAAAAAATCCTCCCAGCCCACAGGATAAGACATGAGAGGATTAAGCTTTACGCTAGTTTGAAAACAAGCTTAGAAGTTGAGTCAAATATCTCTCTGGCTCTTGAACTTTTGTATCAAATCATGCAGCAAATTGACGTCAGTAAGAAGAAGAGGATCAAACAATTTTTCGGCTTCTTCTTCGGTTAGCCTGCCGCTTTTAATAGCTGTTTCTTTTACTGTTTGATTTTTCTCAATTGACTCCAATGCAAGCTTCAATGCCTGTTTGTAGCCATGAAGCATACTGTATGACGTAACCAGAGCTGTAGACCTTTCTGCGTCATGCTTCGTTTTTTCTTCATTAACCTTAAGCCTGTTTATGCAATGGTGAATGAGGATGGGAATGCCTCGGCGCAAAAGATTAATGGAATCAAGAAGCGTCTTAAGAAGAATTTGATCAGCGATATTCAGTTCCAATTCGCCTTTTTCCACAGCCATTGTGATAGTGGTGTCGTTGCCGCAAACCTGTTGAGCAATCTGAACCATTAACTCAGGAACTGCCGGATTAACTTTTCCCGGCATGATGGAAGATCCTGCTTGGACTGTCGGTAGTATGAGTTCACCAAAACCGGCAAAAGGACCGGAGCCCATGAGTTTGAGGTCGTAGCAGATTTTACTGAGAACAACTGCCAGACATTTCACAATGCCCGAGAGATACAAATAGGAATCGGCGTTTTGCATGCCGTCAAACAGATTGGCTTCCTGGCGGATAAGAGGATTCACATCTTGTTTTAGGATCTCGTACACTTTTTCTGCGTAGCCTGGCATTGTGCCTACGCCTGTTCCAATGGCCGTTCCCCCGAGAGTAAGGCTAAGCCAGTCTTCTAAGGCTTTTTCCAAGCGTACTCTCTGTCTTTCAATTCCTTTCTGATATCCTGAAAATTCTTGCTCAAAAGTCATCGGTAATGCGTCATTCAAGCAAGTGCGTCCGAGTTTAATCTTTCCCTTAAATTCCGTAGCCTTTTTTTCCAAAGCCTTTTCAAGTTCTTTGACGGCACTGATTAATCCCTTTGCTGCCTCATAGGATACGATCTTCATGGCGCTAGGCACAACGTCATTCGTAGATTGACACATGTTGACGTGTGTATTTGGGTGTACTTTGTCGTAGCCTTTATGACCTGTGAGAATCTCATTAGCTCGGTTGGCAATAATTTCATTGACAATCATGTTGATGGCAATGGCTCCGCCCCCGTTGTACATATCCACAAACATTTGGTCATTGAACTTTCCCTGTTCCATTTCTTCGGAGGCTTGAACAATGGCGGCTGCTGCTTTGGTATCGAGAGCATGGATTTGCTCGTTAGCTTTTGCACAGGCCTTCTTTATTTTGGCCATTGTTTTGATGATCTCCGGATAGTGATTTAGTTTGACGGAGCTAACATCCCCTACCGGCAGGGCTCTCATCGTGTGAATACCATAATAGAGTTCATCTGGGATTTCCATGGAACCAATTAAGTCTGAATCTTGTCGCATTTATTTTTCTCCGATTACATAACGATCTGGATCATGCCGAAGGCAATAATTAAAGAGGTCGCCAATGTGATGAGGCCCGGGCGCATAAAGCTGTGATTAAGGATGTAGTTGCCGATCTTGGTAGTGCCTGTACGGTCGAAAGCAACACAAGCAATAGTTAAACCTCCGGTTGGAATAAAGAAGTAGCCGCTGGTTGCTGTCAGCATGGCTACAAGGTTGTTCGGAGAAATTCCGAGTGTTAAGCCAAGAGGCATAATGGCGCGGACTGTTGCACCGTGACTGAAGAAAATTGAAGAGAAGAAGAAAAGCACTGCCGCAAATAAGAACGGGTACTGGGCAACGACTCCGGAAAGGGCATCAATAAACAACTGTCTGTTGGCAGTAAAGAAAGTATCCATCATCCAGGCAATACCGAAAACTGAGACCACGCCCATCATGCCGGATTGGAATACGGAGTTCTTGATTACATTTGCCGGAGAAATTTTGCAGCATAAAACCATGATGCAAGAAGCCAAGAGCATGAGGATTTCAAGAATTTCCGGGATACTAAGAGAGACTTTCTTGCCGTCAATCATCCAAGAAGGAGAAAGGTCTCTGAAGGAACCGAAAAGAACAATAGCAGCGATGAAGAAACAGAAAATGATGACGGATAATTTAGCGCTCTTCGTGACTTTTCTTTCGGTGAATTTCCCGGGTTCAATTTTCTGAATTTCGCCGTTGGCAACTTTCTTCTGATATTCAGGATCGTCTAAAAGTTCTTTTCCTTTGTTGTAAACAGACAATGCTCCGATAAAGCAGCCGATGATAGTGGCGGGTAAAGTTACGGAGAGGATAGTTCCTAACGTTATTCCGAATGGTGCCATTACCACGAGCATGGCCGCAACGGCTGCCGAAAGAGGGCTTGCGGTGATAGCTTGTTGATTGGCTACTAAAGCAATCGACATGGGTCTTTCAGGACGAATGCCTGCTTCTGTTGCAACTTCGGCGATAACAGGATACAGACAAAGACTGACATACCCAGTTCCGCAGAAGATAGTGCTGAGATAAGTAACAATAGGCGCTAGAAAGGTGATGTGTTTTGGGTGCTTTCTTAAAAGCTTCTCAGCTAAATTGACTAAAAGATCTAGTCCGCCTCCGGCTTGAAGTGTTGCGGCGGCAGTCACGACTGCGGTGATGATCAGCATGACATCAATCGGGGGCGCCGCAGGTTTCAGGCCAAACACAAAAGTTAAAACGAACAAGCCAGCGCCGCCGGCCATTCCTAATCCGGCTCCGCCAAGTTTTGCACCGATTACGATAGCAATTGCGACTACAATAACCTGCATGAAGAACATTTCTGACATGTCTCCTCCTTGAGATAATGGAAAATATTTTTCATAAATAAGTAACAATGAAAATTTTCCTCCATTAATTTGAATTTTGCAAGTGTTTTATGGTTTTGCTCGAAAATATCCGTGAAAATCTGAAGTCATATTCCAGCCAGCAGAAGAAGCTTGCTTTGTACATTCTTGAGAATTACAAAGCCGTGGCTTTTATGACTACTACAGAGTTATCTTTGAAGAGCGGCGTTAGCAATACAACGATTAACCGTTTCTGCGTTTCATTGGGATTCAAGGGATACTCAGATTTTCAGAGTGTTTTTCAGGAAGTCTTACAGTCTGAGTTGACTGCTGTGGACCGAGTAAAACAAGCTCCTGTCGAAGAAGACACCTTAGATTTAGTTTTTAATAAAGAGGCAGAACAGCTTGCTAAGGCCGTTAAGTCGATAGGTAAAAAAGACTATACGCAGGCGTTGGCTTTTCTTTTAAATGCACGAAAGATTATTATCGTCGGGCAGCAAGCAAGCGAACCGGTCGCTTTGTACGGTGCTTATTCCCTAGGCAAGATTAGGCCGAATGTAGAGTATATAAGCTTAAGCTCTTTGGATGCGGTAGGACGGCTCCAAACCTTAGGAGAAGAAGATGTAGCATTGTTTTTTGGAATGCCAAGATATCCCAAGCTATCTTTAGATCTTTTGACGCTTTTGGAAAAACAGCAATGCAAAATCATTTTAGTAACTCATAGTGAATTCTCGCCGTTATTAAAATGTGCCGATGTTTCGTTGATAGTACCTATCACTTATCACAGATTCACAGACGGTCTTTCGCCACTGATATGCCTGATTAATTCATTTGCTTTAGATATCTACAACGCTAATGAAGCCCGAGGTCAAAAAAGTCTGGCATTTTTTGAGGAAATGGCTGATTTGCTTTTTTCAGAAAAAAGTGAATAGGGGCTCCCAGAGAACTAGTATTCTTCTTTTCAAATCAGTGTGTTGAATCGAGTACTCTTAGCAGATATAGATTTAATACCCGAGTTTGAAAGTTCAAGAGTAAAAAAATCCTTCGATATATTGATGCCCAAGGCCTCGAAGGATTTTTAAATTTTTTCGCTTGTAGTCCTACAAAAGCTTGTAGATGACAGGGGTGACTGTTTCCTCATCGTTATGGAATTTTGTTTTCAAACAGCGCTCAAGATCCGCTCTGTTGGACAATGTCGGCAACTCCTCTAATCCGTAGCTTTTCAGTATTTCCGGCAAGAAACTCGTTTTTATTTCTCCTTCTTTAATTTTCTGCACTAGCTCTTCATTAGACACATCGCGCCAATTTCTTCTGAGGTTTTCAAAGCTCTTGAGTTTTAAAAACAACAGCTGTTGATCCGATTTAAGGACTGCTACTTTTGCGTCTTGGAGTGAACGGATAAGCATGTCGATTGATAATTTTGTTCCTTCCATATGTACTGCATGCTGCAGCAAGCGCAGAACCAATAGACTTAGGACACAGACACCAATATGGCCTCTGATGTGGTCTGAATCCCACACACGACCCGGTCTAAAGCCTAAATGACTTTTCATTATCCTAAAGCAGTCTTCAATCTGGCTGAGGATGTGATAAGTCGAAGCGACATAACGGCCAATTCTATTGAGCCTTATTTTTTCCTCCTCCGGTTCTAATTGCTTTTCTTTATTCTGTTCTCCGGCCATCTCCGGGGCCTCCTTATAGACCATCCCGGCAAATCCAGCTAGTCTCTTCTTTTTTCGTAGACTTTCTCATCAACGCCAACAATAATCTTCACGGCTTTCTTTGCTTTGGTTCGGGCTTTTTTGTTTATTTCTTTCTTTGCTTCTTCAGTTTCTTCGGGTTCATCTTCAGGCAGCACTGTCTCTGTCTTTACCATCCCCCGCCAACCGTACTTGGACGCCTTCAATTCTTCTCTTTTCGCCGCTTTCTCCTCAATGACCTTTCTCCAGGCCTCAAGAATGGCTTCGTCACGTTTCTTCCTTTTCTCGCTGAAGGTAAACACAAGAGTGGTACTAACGGTTTCCGTCGGATCCTGACTGTTTGTCTTTTGATAATCGGCAATTACTTTGAATTTGCCGTGCTCCGAACTTCCGGTTACTAAGTCCTCGTAGTCCGATAAATCAGTCATGACATCCGTAAGCTTGCCTCCGAGGTTGCTGACTTTCTGTGACATTAGAAAGCCAAAGCCTCTGTCTTCGAGCATCTTCAGATTGGATGCTGAGTTCAAACCCCGGTCTGCAACAAGTACCGTTTTTATGAAATTGTATTTCTTCTGCAGCGTATCAATGGCCTGTGCCATTGTTTTGAATTCGGAAGAGTTACCTGCAAAGACTTCGAAATCCATGGGAAAGCCGTTCTTATCAATTACAAGAGCGACAGAGACCAGCGGTAAATCTGTCCGGTGTTCTTTTGACGGACCACGCATCCGCAAATATCTTAATTTTTTGCTTTCTATTCTCGCCCAGACATCGCTCGGAATTTTGCACAGGTCGATTTCGTCCTCTTCTAAAAGAGAAGCTTCCAGATTGCCGGCTTCCACCTCTTCGATCAAAGCGTCAAAAAGCCTTTCGTGGTAGTCCATCTGTTCGTAACCGCGTTCTTCATCGGTAAGGGCAGATTCAAAGTAAGTGTTGGTGACATCGTAGAACACTAGGCTGGCTCTGTCTTTTCCAAAGCCTTGATCCAGTTTGCGGTTTACTGTTTTGAAGAGCTCGTCCTTGTGGTCATTGAGCCATTGCAGGGTCTGATAACATGCATTAAGAGTTGCATGCTCTCCGATAGGATTGCCGATAAAGTTATCGCGGCGATCAAATTGAGAGATAACGGAAGCAGGGTCGATGATTTTGCAAAAGACCATGTAGGAAAGAATCGAGTTCAGAGAGTAGCGGGCTTTGCAGCCGGTCTTTTGCAGATAATTAATCCGAGTCTGAAGAGTCAGCGAATTCAAATTTTACGCAAAGGCCACCAGGCATAGCTCAGAGTAAAGCAACCTTCGGTATTGGCTGGAGTGTCTGCTGTGCTTAGAACTCCCTGTAATTTAGTGGCTAGTTCAGATTGCTTCTGGGCTTTACGTGCTGAACTTTGTTCGGCGTATTTAGCTTTTAAATGCTCAAGAATATCCGGGTCGTTAGTGGACTTTTGCAGCTCATCAAGCCGACCGAATATTTGAACAATTTCTTTGCAAACTTTCTTTCCTTCGCGAAAACTGCGCACCAAGCGGACATAGGTAATTTTCTTGTCTTTTCCGCCAGAATAGTTTCTACATGCATAAGACCTCCGGCAATTAGCCTAATTATTGCATTTACATTAGGAATGCATTGAGAAAATATAGAAAAGGCAAAAAAATTAGACCCAATGGGCCTTTTAAGAAGTTGGAGAGTTAAATGACCGTTAAACTCTGGCTTAGCAAGCGTGGAAGGCGTATGTCGTAAGGGAGTGTAGCCATGTTGCAGCATCAAAGCCGAGAGTACTCTACATAAAGGTCACGAGACATACGCTTTGGTGCTTTGGCTATGGAAAACGAGATTGAAAAAGACTCTCAAGCCAAGCGGAGCTGAACGCATGGGAGAGGGGCAGGGCCCGTCCCCAGGAAAAGATGCTTAAATGGTATTTGTATGCAATAAAACGGAAGACCTATCTCACAATTATTGCATTTTTAGCCCAAACCAAAAGGCTGCCCAAAATTTTCAGAGCAGCCTTGCCTTGTTTACAGACGGTGTTTAACTACTTTTCTATCTTAACGGTATCCATAGCTATCACTGGTTCACCCTCAATTTTCGTCCACAGATACAACTGAGTCGTTACACCAGGGAAAGTTTGAGCCACAGCAGCTTTAACAGGGAACGAAAGGATCGCATCCTTTTTCCCGTCTCCGTTAACATCTTTGAATTCAACAGATGTCGGGTTGGTCAGTTGTAAGTTCCGATTCAAGCTTCCATCGGGATATCCGTCCCCAAAGAATGTTTGTTTCGGATCAATTCCCTCTGCGTTGATATCTTTGGAAGAGAAAAGAGTGACAGTGACATTGCCTTTGTCATTGATAGAAAGCTTGCTTGCCCCAATCGCAATCGTAGCCTTGTAGTTCTGCGCAACTTCAGAAGCTGTCGCTCCCAGAACTTTATCGAAGCTTTCAACGTTGAACTGATGCATATGATCGACTGTTTTTTCTTTGCTTACCGTGGAGAGCTGAAGGGCTCGCTCGTAAGCTATTGCAAAATCCTGTTCAGCTTGTGCCTCGAAGGCTCTTTGTTTGTCCGCAAATTTTCTGAATGCCAGATTATCCCAATCTAAGAAGTTTTGATGATTAATAAACGTGAAAACCGTTCGGTCAGGAGAATAGTCAAAGTCATTCGGTACACTTCTAAACTGTGCTTTTGTGGCTTGCTCCGGCGTTAAATAAGACTGAATGTCCGCTGGTTTTCCGAGCATGAATTGCGGATAAGAGAACTGAGAATCAGGACGTCCGGATGTTCTCCAACTGTAAGATATCAGAGGATTCTTGGTCAGAACATACACTGCGCTGTCAAAAGTGCCCGAATTAGAGGTTTCGTTGAATATCTCATGCTTCCAACCGGACTTGTTGGTGTACCAAGGATTGTTTTGTCTTAGAAGTCCCCGGACGTCCGCAACCGACATCTTTCTTTCCGGCTTGATACACATAGACTCGGGATAATTGTATGGCTGTACCATGTCTTTGCCGGTGAGTCGATAAAGGACGGCGCGTACTCGCTCAGTGTTAGCGGGTCTGTCGATTCGAGCCCGAAGTTGATAGGCCTCGCGGAAATTAAAATCTGAATAATCTCCGGCTTTCGCTGGCTTATAAGTGCCCTTCTCTATAGCATGCTGTACTAAATCAGAAGAGGCGATGACATTTTCTTTGTCTTTCAAATCGACCTGTCCAAGCGAAAAGGCATTGCTCATTACGGTCATTTCATTGTCGCCGACGCGTCTGGCTAAATAACGGCCGCCCTTTAATAAAGCAAGCTGCCAAGCCTCTTTTGAGTCGGCAATGGTATAAGTTCTTCCTTGATGGCGGTAACCGTACTTAGTTACCAAATCAATAGCAATCTTGACGCCGTCTCTGGCTGATGTTGCGCGTTCAGCGAGCAATCGACGAATGCCGTAACCAATACCTCCGTCCTTGACTTTTTCATCCTTTTCAATGGTCAGATTACAGTTGTTAGAAGTTATGAGAACTCCGGCTTCATTGTAAAAACCGTCGGAAAAAGCGTAACCGTCCGGGTGTAATGTCTGTTGCCACCAGAAGCCTAAAGTTTTTTCGACCTGAGGTATCTGCGCAGTATTCGGTTCATACTGAAGCATCTCACCTGTTTTGTGCACAGCCGGAGGTACCCAGTACTGATTACTCATTACCCGGCCGTCGTTATCCTCGTTATGGCCAACAATAATGTTTCCATCGGTACTGACGTTTTTACCAACGATAATAGTGAAGCAGGCATTCGCAGGACTCATCGTAACAACAGCTGCGGCTACTAAAACGGCAGACCAAGCGGCTTTAAATCTCATTTGAACACTCCTTAAATGAAAATGTACATCAACGGCTATAATTAAGAACATTCTGAGCGTCACGGAATAAGTCATCAAGGCGTTTTTAGCAAACCTGGGTTAACCCTATGAATCCAAATTCTTCTTCTCCACTTCATTCGCTTCGGCTGGACACTTGGCATTTAGTTAGGCGCGTTGCTCAGCTAGGCTCTATGAACAAAACCGCAGCCGATGCCGGATTGGACGTAGGAAGGATTAGCTCAAAGATCCGCGCTTTGGAAGCAGAACTTGGTTTTGAGATTTTTCGCCGTAACCCACATAGCGTCGCGCTTACTGCAAGAGGCACCGCCCTGCTCACAGAAATTTCTCCTTTGCTAGACCAATTTGAGGGCTGCTTGCAAAAATTTTCTACTTCATCAGATTCGATAAAGCGTACCCTCAAAATTAAGGTGCCAAATGGAACAATTCCTGTCTTTATTCGCTGGTTCAAAGCTTTTAGAGAAGAGTTCCCTGACTTTGATATTGAATTAACGGACAACAAATCAATTGATTTAGGGTCTCAGATGGGTTTTGATGTAGCAGTCTTTTGTAATCTCAACCAAAAGCCGCCGGGCCCAATAGAGAGGCTTGGTGACGTTCCTACCTTTCTTGTTGCCTCACCAGAATACTTGGAAACTCATCAAAAAATCATTTCGCCGAAGGACCTCGATTCGCATTGTCTGATTTCTTGCTTCAACTGGAATACGTCCCTCAGGTGCTTGTACGGACCCGATGGTGCGACCACATCTGTTAAAGCACAGCATTATTTTTGCGTTGACTGTTCTCAGAGCTGCCTGCAAGCTGCATTGGAAGGAATTGGTATTGGCTGGGGCGTCCCGTCAATTCTTTGTCGCGATGCTTTAAGCCGCGGAGATTTAGTCCGCTTGTTGCAGCCATTTGAGACGGTTGGTCTTTCGTACTATCTATCCGAGGCTAAACCATTAAGCCTTCCTTCGGGAAAGACTTTGGGAGAGTGGATTGCTAATCATTGGCAAATGGAGTTCGGACACTTAACACGGTTGTCTCCGGCGTTTGCTTTGGACTGAAAAGTGAAGTGGGGTTTTGAAGAAACAAGACAATTTACCCGCCAAACCGTTTTGAAGTACTTCAACATTTCCAAGATCTTTTATCCATGCTTCTTTTCTATGATTTCTCTCGGGAAAGTATTATGACAACCTATGGAACCTCCCGGATTTATCGCCTAGAAGGTCCGGAATTCAGGATGAATGAGTTGAAGATATTCCTTACCGACGATCGTCAATTTTTAAAGTTTCCAATATTTTGTTTGCCAAGTATCGGGAAGTTCTGCCGCAATCGACAGTTTCTTGAATACTGTTGCAGGACCAGATTTCATGATCGCCTTTAGCTTGCTGGACGAAAAAATTCCGTTTCTTTTGATTATGGAAATGAGAAGCTTGTAAATGTCTTTCATTGAAGCGTAACCAAGTTAAAACTTGGAATGACGGTATTAGTCTTTTTCTTTTTGAAAGCTTCCTCGAGAGCTTCAGCAAAGAGACCGGATAGTTTTTCTTTTAGCTCCTCGGGCGTTTCTGCTTCCGTGGCAATCCCCAAATAGGGAAGGAAATCCTCACAAGTGGCTACATAGACCTGTGCTTCCTTGTCGTACATGACTGCCACTTTAGTTTTGAGCAAACAGCCTGCTCGGGTAGCTAACTTCCACCCCGGTCTGCCCACTCTATATGCAAACATTTAAGCTTCCTCGATCAATTAAATTTTTAAAACCCATGATTGGGATTCTAGTGGAATTTCATTAAGTTAGTCTAAATAAGTGAAATTCATAGTAAGTCACAATGAACGTTTGTAAATCAAAGCACCTCGGCCTCTAATCCAATAGTTTTTTCAGCTCAACGGCGGTCAGGGCGCTTTGATTTGCAAACTGCTGTATTGCTTTTATCGTACTCGTCTTTTCACGTAGTATCTAAATAACGGTCGCACTAGCAAAATGAAGTCTCCAGATAATCAACGGAGACTTTTATGTTAGATGCTCTTAAACGCATGATTCCTGAAGCCAGCCGGCGTGGCAAAAAGTCGTCCCAAATACAAAAATTCTTTTTAAGAATTACGGCTGCAACGTCAGCCGGAAACACATTGCCTCTACCATAGGTTGTCAGAATACTTTCCAGGGAGAAATTAAAGGAAAGAAATAGGGACAAAAGATCTTCGAGATACGCTCTGGCTCTAAGGTTTTGAGAACTTGTTCGAATCAGATCCGAGACTGAAAAGACCGCTGATGCTTTTTTCTTTTCAATAGAAGGGGTTCAGTAAACAGCAACAACTTGAGTTCGGCTAGTATTCCTTTATAGGTATTGGGAAATGATGAAAAAATATTTAAGATACTAAGGAAAAATTTAGATCCTTTTAGAACAAATTTTTTTCCTGGCATGCCTTTAAAGTCAAAGAAAACAGGAAGCTCTCCTGTGCAGACAATCCCATCTTCAGCTGTTTATAAGCATTCCTCTAGTCACGGAAAATCGTTAGAAGATAACCTCCGGGTTGTTTCGGAAGCTTTGGCTCAAGATGGTAAAGGGCCTAACCTTATTTTTGAATGCACCGAAGGAAATATTAAAGGAAAGTTCAATTCAACGATTGCCGTCGCAGCGCAAAGTAATTTCATACTTTTAGAAACTGATCCGTTCCTTGCTTCTATTAAAGTCACGGATCCAAATTGTTTAACTTCTCGATTCTGCCTGTTTCTTTTTGTGATTCGTGGTTCGTTAAATGTAATTAACGGAGCAGAATCTTTAGAGGTTTCAGCTCTTCACTTTGTTATTGTTGATCCCAGGGAGCCGGCCAAGATTATGATTCAAGGGAAAGCCAAATTAGTGTGTTTCTTGGTACCCCAAGATTATTTCTTTACGCATGTCGGTTTTAGTTTTTCTAGTTTTGTGAACAAAGTTTTTGGTTCCTCGCCATATGAACACATTTTCGCAAAACTGTTCTTAACTATTGCGAACTCTCTTCCTCAAGTACAAGGAAATGAGGTTTCTGCGCTTTGCGATTCTCTGTTGTGTGCCTTCCGTCCAATTTTTCACTCTCAGGAAAATGTTGAACTTTCTCAAATTCAAAACAATAAACAAAAAATGAGAACCAAGGCGGTTGAATTTATGTCAACTCATTTGAAAAATCCTGATTTAACGGCTAAAGAAATAGCGCTCCATCTCGGAATATCAACTAGATTCTTGACAAATATCTTTCGAGAAATTGGCACTTCTCCTATAAAACATCTATATGAACTTCGCCTCAGGAAGGCTCGAGTGCATCTCCGAGAAGGTCATTATGCCGATACATCTATAAAAACTATAGCGGAAATGAATGGATTTTCCTCTCAAGCGCATTTCTCGAAATCATTTAAAAAAATGTTCGGGATGTCACCTTCTGAATGGAGGAGGTTTTAATTTAAATTGTTCCTTCTAAGACAAAAGTTCATTCAGCAAAGACAAAAGATATAAAGAGAGCCAAAGGGGCTAGATAGAATGGAAGATCAAGGCGTTCCCCCTAATGCTTTGATATTTCATAACCTAACCCCAAAGGTGAATAATGAATAAAACTTCACATAGAAAGCTGCATCTCTCTAGAAGAACGTTTTTAGAAGCGCTCTTAGTAATGGGAGGTTCTGCGGCTTTGAGTCCTTGGACTAAAGCTTTAGCTGCCATAGAAACTGACCTGTTTATTCCGGCGACACCCAAAGATTTGCTTGATAGCAAAGTCAAAGTCATTAACACTTTTCACGATATGCATTGCCATGGGTCATGCATCCTGAAAGCTCATGTTCAGAACGGTCGAGTATTGGCATTCACCTCTGCCGGTGACATACCCCTAGAAAATTGCCAGGAAAAAGATGAAGATATTTTCCATATTCAAAGAAGACCGTGCTTAAAAGGATTGTCAGAACGGAAACGAATTTACGCTCCGGACAGACTGAAGTATCCGCTAATTCAGACCATTGAACGTGGAAATATTAATGGATTCAAACGCGTTTCCTGGGACGAAGCCTTAGATAGAGCTTGCGAACAAATCCTAAAAGCAAAAGAGCGTCAAGCAGAGCTCGGATATATTCCTATTTGGGAACATTCCAAGACGTTGTTGCCTTACATGGGACCCTATCTCAATACTTGGGGAAATATGTCAGCAGGTAACCAGCTCGATAGTAACTATGCTGGTATCGGAAAAGGGGTTCTCGGTCACCCAGCTACGGATATGCTTAATTCTAAGTTCATTCTTTGTTGGTCAGCCAATTCCCAATCCACTTCACCTCATCTGCCTTTCATAATGACTAAGGCGAAAGAAAGAGGAATTCCCATTGTGGTTATAGAGGCAAGACACACTGGAACTGTCAGTGCAATGGGAACTGGAACTGAGGATATCCCTGGTTGGATTTGTCCTCGCCCGGAGACAGATTCCGCCATTTTAGTGGCGATGGCAAATACCATCTTTAGACGCAATCTCCATGACGAGGCTTATCTGAAGAAGTATTGTTTTGGTTTTTATCCTAATGATTCTGTCGTAAGTCAATCCCCAATCAACGATCCTATGACAGGTAAGCCCTATAAAGGACAACGCTTCACGGTTCCTCAAGGAGAATCTTTTGTCGAGTATTTGGACGCCTTGCAAAAAGAGCATGGAGGAGAGCAAGGGGTATTGGATTGGGCCTCGAAGTTATCTGGAGTACCAGCAAAAACTATAGAAAACTTGGCAGTCAAGTACGCAACTACCAAACCGGCGTGCATATATTCTGGTGCTGCATCGGGAGGCGCCCAGAGATCCGGTAACGGTTTCTATTTTTGTTGGTTATCTTTAGCTTTAGCCGCTATGACGGGTAACGCAACGGTCAGAGGCGGAGGCTTCGGACCTTTAAAACGAGTTGATGGTATGTCCTTAAAACTCGGTGCGGCACCAAAGTTTATTGATGCTAAAAAGTATGCTCCGATTCGTTTTTCTCTATATATGCAGTCCAAAGTCCTTCAGACAGGACTTGATAACCGTACCCCTGAACAACTTAGAGACGATGTTAAGCGTCTGAATGGCATTGATCTTGGTCCAAATGCTCACTTAGAAATTGACATGATCTGGAGAGGAGCGGGCTCGGGAGATAGATTCAATCAAAGCTCTTCCATTAACCCCAAGATACTGGCCTATAAAAAATTAAAATCAATTATTTCTTGTGAAAGAGTCCTTTCTCCATCTGCCCGCTATTCGGACATCATCTTCCCGGTAGCAACTCAGTTTGAACAAAACTATTTCCATGGAGGCCGTACAAAAACCGATACCAATGTGGTTCGTCAGCTCATTGAGCCAATGTATGAATGTAAGACGGATAATGAAATTACAGAACTCTTTGCTAAAAGATTAGGGATTCCCTGGAGCATGGGAGGAATGTCCGACATTGATGTGATGAAACAACAATGGGCAGGGGCTAAAGTACCGGCGGATTATCTTGCGATAGATCCTAATTTCAAATTACCTACATTTGAAGAAATGCTCGAAAGCGCAAACCTTCAATTACCGGTTCCTCCGGAAGAAAGCATAATTCCTTCATCAAAATTTGAGCCTGGAAAATTCCCAACTGATACGGGGATGATCAACTTTTACTCTCCTTTCCTTGCAAGTCGAGGACGTGTTGTGTTAGATGTGTCAGCGCCACGCTATGTCAGACCCCCGCAAGGATACGAGGACATCTCTGAAGGTAATACTCAAGGAAAATTTAAACGTAATTACACTCTTCAGTATATAACCCCTCATTTGATTCATCGATGCCACTCTGTATACGACAATACCTCCATGCTTATGGATACCTCTCCACATGGAGTTCTGATGAACCCTGCCGATGCCGAAGCACGGAATATTTCTAACGGAGAAAAAGTATACGTTTACAACGACATGGGATGTACCAAGCTTAAGGCTATCGTTACAAAACAACAGCCGAAAGGAGTGATTTCAATCCCTCAAGGTGCGTGGTATCAGCCTAGCAAATCCGAAAAATATGAGGCATGGTTCGATTCAGATTTCGATGGCAAACCTGAATCTCATATTGTTCCCGTGGACGTAGGTGGCTGCATGAACGTTCTTTTGACCGACCAGGATACTGGAGTTTCCGATCCTATTCTCAACAAAGAGGTAGGAGATTCCGGAGGAATGTACGTCAATGGACTCTTGTGCGAAGTAAGTAAAACTCTTCCATCTTTTAGTTAACAACCGTTTAAGAGGAACATCATGACTCAATGGGGTTTTTATTTTGACCAGACACGTTGCTACGGTTGTAAAACTTGCACAGTAGCATGTAAGGAGTGGAATGAAGGCAGAAGAGGGGATGCCCAAATCAATCCTCTGAAGAATTTGTCTCAATATGAAACGCCAGAAAAATGGCAAGCAGGATCAGAGGAATCCGCAAGTAATCTTTCAATGCTAAGAAAATTCGACATGAAAGAAAATTGGAGGAGAGTCACATTTGTAGAGCTTGGAGACAATCCGCCGGATGTTGTTATTGCCCCTCTTTCAATTTCTTGCAACCATTGTGCTGAACCCGCATGCCTTCCAGCGTGTCCTGCAAAAGCAATTTCTAAAGAACCGGAATTCGGAGCCGTTATTGTTGATTCAGAAAAATGCATTGGATGTGGCACTTGTGCCAAAGTCTGCCCGTGGGGAGCGCCGCAATTCTTTGAAGATTTATCTCTTTCTTCCATAGGTGACCCAAAGCATCCCAAGATGACTAAATGTGATCTTTGCATCGATCGAATAAAAATGGGACTCAAACCGGCTTGTGTGGCTTCTTGCATTGGAAGAGCTCTCGAATGCGGACCTATAGATGAGCTAAGAAAATTGCATCCGGGTGCTACTATTTATGCACTGGGCTTTGATCCTCAAAATACTAAGCCGAGCATTCTATTCAAGTCCCGTGTCGCTCCGAAGGGAGTTTAAACAATGGGAAACCAGCTAAAACTAGCTGCTCTGAAAGCCGTCACCTTTGGGGGATGGCTTTTAGAAGGCTTTAATGAGAAGACGCTTCCGGTTCTTAAGAAATACTACCTTGTGAATTGTTCAGAGGGAGAGGGAACAGGGGGCTCCATTTATAAAGCGTTGGAGTCAACTTCTTTGGAGAAACTACAGCAGCAATGGACAACTGCATTTTGCATAGGTCCGTGCTGTATTCCCCCGGAAGAAAGTGTAGTCCGGACGGGTCTGTCTATGCAGGAGCCCCGAGATAAAACTCTCAATTGGTATTTAAAATTTGGTGAAAAACCTTCAAGCCGGGTGCCTGCCGATCACCTTGGAATCCAATTGTTTTTCCTATCTCGCCTTCTTTTGGAAGCAGACACAACCAAAGACGAAGAAGAGAAGAGGCAACTTTTGGAAGAGGCTCAAACTTTTGCAAAAGAACATTTAGATTGGGTTGAAGACTTGGTCAAGAAAGTTCGCTTGTGTCCGAATCTAGAGAATTTATCTGAATTAATTTTGTTATTAGACCAGCTTCCTCGGGAAATCAAGGACATTCAGGAGGAAATATCTAGAGTTTAAGAATGATTCATTTTTGTTCATAATAAAATTTAATTTTGTGCGCCTTCTTGGCGCACAATAGTTTTGGGATAGAGAATCCCTATGGAAGCACCATTCTCTCGGGCAAGTATCATGGCAATCTATGAAGATGCCTCGAATTAGTGCTTCGTCTAAAGCTCTTGCTTGGGCATTGGTTCCTACATAACAAAACTGAAGGGAAGCAAACGAGAGGAAAGTATGCAGTTCATTAAAAATGGTCCGGATATTCCGAATGAACTTTTGCAGGCGCATGAAGAAGGCCGTGTAGTGTTTTTCTGTGGAGCCGGCATTTCGATTCCTGCTGGCTTACCTAACTTCGAAACGTTTGTAGAAAAAATTTATAAATTAAATGGAGAATGTAAAACTAAAAGTGAGAAAGATACCTTCGATGCTGAGGAATACGACACTACACTTGATCAGTTTGAGCGTCGAATCACAGGGGGAAGAAAAAAACTAAGAGAGGTTATACCAGAGATTTTGACCCCTACACCTGGCAAAAGAGGAGCGACCAAAACCCACCAAGCTCTTTTACAGTTAGGTCTGTCCCGTGACGGTCATTTAAGGTTGGTAACCACAAATTACGATCGTCTATTTCATTTGGCGGCTAAAAAAATAAAGATGCCGTTTAAAGAGCATGGGGCTCCATCTTTACCTATACCTAAAAAGAGTCGTTGGGACGGATTGGTCTTTCTTCACGGTGTTCTGCCTAAAGATGTTACACAAAACTCAGACTTGAATAGTTTAGTAATGACAAGTGGGGATTTTGGGGTAGCCTACTTAACTGAAGGTTGGGCCGCTCGGTTCGTAATCGAACTTTTTCGAAATTGGGTTGTCGTCTTTGTAGGGTACAGGATCAATGACCCTGTTATGCGCTATATGATGGATGCACTCGCTGCCGATAGGAGGCAGGGAGAGCGGACTCCTCAAGCTTGGGTTTTCGCTGACTGTTCTCCGGGAAAAGAAGCTGAGGAGAAAAGTAAATGGGAAGCCAAAGGGGTCAGGCCAATTCTTTACCCTTGGGGGACAGAAGGGGATAAACATGTTGGGCTGCATAAGTCTTTGCACGCCTGGGCTGCTGCTTATACAAGTGGAATCGAAGGAAAAGAGAATCTTGTTCTTCAGCTATGTTTAACTCATCCTCAAAAGAGTACACCCCAGGATGACTTCGTCGGTAGAATGCTATGGGCTCTATCTGATCCGTCCGGATTGCCGGCAAAACGTTTTGCAGAGTCAAAGCCTGCACCACCTCTCGACTGGTTTTTTGATGTATTTACTCAGAATAACTTTTCTAGCAAAGACCTCCCCAGATTTGGAGTAACCAACCGAAACGAGGAAGATTCATCACTTAAATTCAGTATGCTTAATAGACCCGCGTCCTATGAACACGGCGCATGGATGAATCTTACCGGTTTCTCAGTTACCAAATGGGATGAAGTGTTCGAATACTTGGCTATATGGCTAACTTTCTACTTAAATGATCCCAGGCTGATATTATGGTTTTCAGCACAGGAAGGTTGTATCTGTCCTCGACTTAAAAATTTGTTTATATCCACATTAAAGCGATACAGTGCCTTTTCGAAAAAACAAGCTGAGGATTTTAAAAAGGAGTACCCATTTTCAATTCCTACTCCTCGAATGGAAAAGCTCTGGTGGGCACTTCTTACAGGGAGAATGAGAAACCGGACTGAAGAATTTTATTATGAAAATCGTTTAAAAATAAAAGAGATGGACTCCATAGCCCGAGTTGATCTTCGAAGGAGATTATCACCAATAATAATTTTACGAAAAATCCCCTTAATAGGCGATTCTTCTGACATCAGCGAGTGTTTGGACTGTGAACTCGCCTTGCAAGATGAGGAAGTAATTGAGCAAATAAAAAAGGCTCTTTTGGATATTACAAAAGAAAATTTGTTGTCGCTAATTTCGGAATTAGAACTTGTTTTAAAGGATGCTTTAGATTTAATTCTTGAGATCAACGGCCATGTTCGGTGGCCGGATATTTCCTTTCTAGATCTGCCTTCTATTGAAGAGCATCCACAGAATCAAGGATTTCAAAATTGGGTTCGCCTTATTGAACTGCTTCGGGATTGTTGGCTTAAGCTCCTTGATATTGACGTGCTCCGAGCCAATCAGCGGGCATTAGACTGGTTTGAACAATCTCAAATTACTTTTAAACGCTTAGCGCTTTTTGCTGGAAGTAAAAATAAAGAAATTCCTCCAGAAATTTGGGTTGCGTGGTTATTGGCAAATGATGCTTTCTGTTTGTGGGCGTTAGAAACACAAAGGGAGACATGTCGATTGTTAGTCCTTCAGGGTAGCCATTTAAACCTACGAACTCAACGACAATTAGAATCTGAAATTTTACAAGGGCCTCCGAGAGGGATGTACTCCCAGTCTCTTAAACCAGCACGGTGGAAGGAAATAAAGGAACATGAAATCTGGCTGCGCCTCATAAAACTAAAATTATCGGGTCTCACTTTAAGTAAGAAAGCCGCCTCATGTTTTGAAAAAATTTCTAAGAGTCATCCAGAATGGACGACATATCCAGCGGAAAGAGAGGAATTCTCACGTTGGCTTTCTACCTCAGATGACCCAGACTTTAACGATTTCCTCAAAACTGAATCTCCTCCTACCGATTTGGATGAGCTTATTAACTGGTTAGAAAAATACAAGGAGGACGAACGACTATTCTTCCGAGGTAAGTGGATGGAGGTTTGCAGAAGTTTTTATGAAGTTTGTATGCAGGCCTTAATTTCCCTTGCTCGCCAAAATGAATGGCCTGAAGGTGCATGGCAGGCGGCTTTACAGACATGGAGCCAAAAAGAAACTGCAGAGAAATCTTGGAAAGTTCTGGCCCCTCTCGTCATTTCGAAAGAGATAATTATCACGGACGCTCTCCTTCCTTCATTCACTTCTTGGCTTGAGTTCAACTCTCGAATCCCTGTTATTCCAGAAAAAGAAATCCTTGACTGTTGCCGAATAATTCTCGAATCCTTACAAAACTCCAAGGTCGATTCTTTATCAGAGAATATTTATGAGTCTGAAGATGCTGTTACTTCAGCAATCACCAAACCCGCAGGAAATTTAGCTTCTTCGATTATTAACCAAATCAACAAAAGAAAGTTTAGTGATAAAGAATGTCTTCCCCCGGAGTACAGAGAATTTTTAGATTTGTTCTGCAACCGCGAATTTCCTTTGTTTGCCCCAGCCAGGGTCATTCTTGCCTCGAACACGATTAACCTATATAGAATTGATCCGGAATGGATTAAAGAGAAATTGCTGCCATTTTTTGATTGGAAAAATCCTAGAGAGGCTAGTTTCGTCTGGCAAGGTTTTTTATGGTCTCCTCGTCTTTATATTCCTCTGCTTCATCCTATAAAAGAACAATTATTTGACACGGCAAAACACACCGAAGAGTTGGAGAGGTTGAGAGAACAGTATGCGACTTTTCTTACTTATCTTGCGTTGAGTCCTTCCGAAGAATTCACGAGGGAAGAGTTGATGATTGCTTTCAGAGAATTAAAAAAAGAGGATTTGGAAACAGCCTCTCAAGCACTCCTTCAGGCATTTCAAAGCACGGAAGCTAAAAAAGAAATTTACTGGCGTTCACGAGTTTGGCCTTTCATTCAAAATATTTGGCCTAAATCAATGAACTTAGTTTCCCCACGGATAGCAGAGGATTTTGCGCAAGTTGCTTTAGCTAGTGGTAGCAGATTTCCAGAAGCGTTAAGCGTAGTTCAGCCTTGGATCTCGAGCATTGAGGAGACATCGGTTGTGATAAATATGCTTCGAGAATCTACCCTTTGCGAACAATTCCCAGAGGAGGCTTTGACCATGCTAGACACTATCATCTCCGAAAGACCAAATCAGTATCGATTTTTGGATATCGGTGACTTCACAGAATGCTTAGACCAGATCTCCGTTCATCTACCTAATATTCGGGAAGATAAGAGGTTTAAAAAATTGGAAGAATTTCTTAGAAGGAGAAGCGTCTAATCACTGAATTTCTGATGTGAAAGTCGATCTCCTTCCCATTCATGGTAGTATCGCCACTAGTTCGGTGCCATCGTTAGATACGTTTTCATTTTGGCTCTCTTTGGAAGCTTGTCCGAGGGATTTGTCAGTGAAAAGAGTCGTCGGCTGCTGTGGAGAACTTTATGTAGAGGCGGAATCAGAGGTGTTTAACAGGATTCTGCGAGGAAGGAAGATCCTGCGCAGAAAACCACAGATAATTAGCTAAGCCAGATCTTTTCGCTTTCCCAGTTCAAAGGGAAACCAAGCTCTGATTGTTCTTTTTGGTTTAGAAAATCTAGAACGAGTTCTTTAACTCTTAGTTTCCAAGTGGATGTTGGATTTAACGTGCTCATTATGTGGGATAAAATCAGAAGTTCGTTATAAATCCTGTTGTCAGCTTCGTTTTTTCCTTTCGGGTTCTTAACCATAGGAGAGGTTAAATGTTTCTCTATGAGGGGGAGTCTTGTATTAAATTTTCGATCCCAAAGACGATTGTGGTGGGCGCATATATTTCTTAATGTCTGAAAGTTGCGCATGATCCCTTTAAAAAGATCAATGTTCGGCACCCCTACGGATTTTGCGACGTATAGTTTTACGGGGGTACTCTTTGTGTTCTTAATCCAGCGTAGAAGTTCGCCGAAATTCATACAAGATGTAACCATCCAAATTGGTGGAATAGGCGGAGTCGAATAGTTATCAAAATAATGTTTGATTTCAGTAGACGAAGTTCGTGTGGGTGATACTTCCTTAATTAATAAATTGAGACTTTCTTGATATTCGTTGAAATCTTCAAACAGTGTCCAGTCCATGTGAGCATGGGATCCATTAAACTCAGACATTTTGTGAGCCCATGAAGATCGTAAAGACACCTCGATTCGTTCTATAGCCTCCATAACAAGCAATCTTAATTTTTGATCGAAAACATAAAATCTCATAGCGTCATCGAACGTTGCGCCTTTACAGAATTTGTGGCTCCTTGAACCATCTGAATTCTTTTCTTCTAGAAAAAAGAAATAGGAGCTTAGTCGGTAGTATCCAATCGTCTCCAGTTGTTTTTCCGCTTTAGTTGTATCTAAAACTGTGAGACCTCTTTCCCTGAGTTTGTCAACTTGCTCAGCAAATGTTGTGTGAGGCTTATTAAATTTCTTTTCTGGCTTAGACTTCATCTTGGTGTTGTAAGAAAAAGAAATCCCGCGGAGTGAGCATCATCCTCAGATGAACTGAAGAGCTAAGCTTGCGGGATGTTGTTACTGATATGCTAACCAAAAGAAATTGAAAAGTAAACAAACCGTACATAAAAAGATACAGAAACAGCCCGATGGAGGGAAAATACGGAACTCATTTTACTTTTCCTACTCCGATAAACACCGCAATCGACGGCCTCTCCGGGGAAAACAAACTACGCTATGAAATTAGGGCAGACACAAAATTCCAGACACTTCTCTTTTTGCGTTTGACGATCAATACGTAATGTTTTCTGGAGCCAAGTATAAGATAACCATCGTCATCCCAGGGAAAGAAGTGCTAATTGTTGTTAGAGGTAAATTAGTCCTATTCGGTCTTCAATCTTGTCCCTCTCCGCTTCCCAAACCGCATCTTTTTGGTACTCTCGGCTTAACGTCATATAGACAGAATCGGCGACGAAAGGATAGCTCTCTTTTATCAATTCTCCTTGATATTGATACCGTTCTGCAAGTTCTCTTTCTTGAATTCCTCCCGGCTCCCTGGAGTACACACCTCTGGAATTGAAAAGTCCGGTTCTTACTCCTATACTGATTTTTTCGGAATGTAATTCTTCCATTATGTCTAGCAGGGTTGTTTTTATATCGGAACTTTGATACAACAAAGCTGAAGCAAATAATTCTCCCAGTTTTTCGTCTGTTACCCCAATCCTATCAAGTGTTCTGGATTGCTCCCTTATAGTGCTTATCCATCCCATTAGATATTGATACAGCAGGTTCCTTTTACCATTGTTTTTTTCAGGTACTCCATGTAAATGTTCCAATAATAGGTAATATTTTCTGGCAATGTTTGGATTTTTTGGTCGTTGCATTATTTCCGGAGGATCTTCTCCTCCGTGCTTTCTTTTAAAGACACCAACTACGGCCTCAACGAAGATTTCTGGATGAGCCCATACATATTGTTCTAGACTTGGAAGCTGTGGTTCTTTTTGCCAGCGAGGTAGTTTGGTAAGAAATTCTATATATTGAAATTCAAGTATGGCTCTTTCTTCAAGAGGAATTGTGGAGTCCGAAGAAATCAACGCTAATGCTTCAACAACGTTATCGGGAACCAAAGGGCCTTCATTCAACGTTCCTACTTCTTCTTCCAACATAGCTCTCATAATCTTCAGAAGAACTTTTGTATCAATTTTTTGGAGTTGGAATTGAACTGAAAGGAAAGCCGCTTTTGCCCTTTTTACACTGATCAGTTTGTTGATGCTCTCTACGGCCTCTTCTTGAGTTTTCAAGAGTGGGAGACAAGACACATTTTTCCAATAGCGGTCAGACGCTTTATCTGAAAGAGAATTTAATAAATTCCAAGTTTTTTGGCGGTATGGGAAAAGCAGCAATAAATCCACTGCAAGTGTTTCTTCAATTTTCGGAGCTATACGCTTAAATAATGAACATTTTTGGTCGTCATTAAAGTTGTATGAAGCACCTCTGGCTAACTCAAGGAATTCCTGATTTTTAAGACAATAAATGAAAAAATCTTCAAGCTCCTCGGATTTGACTACACTCTTGATTGCGATCTCACCAATTAAACTTTGACATTTGGCTATTTTTGCAAAATGAAAAATTCCCTCAAGTCCATAGCAAGACGTGATTTCAGAGAGAGCTTCGACACGAAACTGAAGAAGTTTCTCTCCTTGGTCTAGTAGATCCCACTCTTCTGGCTTGTCACTCTCAGAGGAAATGTCAACCAAGCCAAAATTAAATAACCACATGTGTTTTTGGTAAATGTCAGTGGGTTGAAGTTTTTTATAAAAGATTCTCGCTTGTTCTTTGGAATAAGAGAATCCCACGTCATGAATGCGGTGGACGAATCCGTGAGAATTAAAAAACCTTAGTCGGATCTCCTCCCTGACTTTGGCGAGCTCATCTTGAGTTGGTTTCTCCTTTACCCATTTATCTAATACAGACCAAAAATTGCTTTGCTGTTCTTCAGAGAATCTCGGGAGACGCCAAATTAAGTCGCAAAACATTTGAGAGTTATAGCTAGATTGAGATAATGCTAAATCAATTAAATGTCTCCTGAAGTTATTTGCTGGGATGATGTCTTCGAGAGGATTCCCGTAACCGACAGCGTCTGTTCGCCATAGGGGTTTTCGTGTGAAGTTCCCAACTTCTTGATGGAGGTACTCAATCAATTGACAAAATACCTTCCATGCAGCTTCCGGATTATCTTTGAAAAGTCTTCGAATAGTAGAGACTCTTAACTTTAAATCTGCACTTGTCTGGGGCATCCACGGTTTTAGAATTGAGCAAAGAGAATGCAGAGGGGAAGACGAGCCGTTGCCCATCACTGACACAGACAGTTTTGCAAGGAGCTGAATTATGGTTGGAAAAATATCTGGATTCCAAGCAAGGATTTCTAGTGCGGAGAGAAGGCCTGAAGAATAGCAAGGAGAAAAGAGCGTAATGGGGCGGGGTTTGAATAATTCAAAAACCGCCGGCTTTTCTTGCTCAAGGTCATCCTTAATTATTTTAATAAAAGCTCTTGGAGCTGCTTCTGCATAGTAGCTTAAACAATCGGCTTGGGCCTCAAGTTTTCTGAGTGTCAAGGGATTCAGTATTTTGCAAATAATTTTAGCGACTTCAAATTCAGCATCAAAATATGCAAGATGGCTGAAAAGCTCGTTTCCATAAACGGAAATCAAAATAAGCGACTCGGCAATGCTTTTTCGCATTGCACTGGAGCAATGCCGTGTTTTGCCATGGCTGGAAGCGAGCCATCTCTTATCAACTGGAAGGTCAAGGCTTGGGTCGTCTTCCGAGAGAACTTCAAACGCCACATCGAGAAAGTTGAAAAGTTCTGATTTTGTAATAAAAGGAGCAATGGCAAAAAGGGCATCAAACACAGAAACCATTCCTTGGTATTCTCCGATCGACCAGATGGGAGAATCACTGAGAAACATATAGGCTCTGATTTGTTTCTCTAGCTCTTCATAAGAGCTTTTACATAATTTTGTTAACAGCCTTTTGTCATTTTCGTCTTCAGTGCACCAGACGCCGATTAAAGTAAGAGGAATGATGGGGGAAGAAGGATTTATCTCACGTGCCCACTGAGGGTATCGAAGGGCAATATTTGGAGAGAGCTGACGGCGGAGGACAGTTAAAGAGTGACCGCTTTTTTTCTCGAGTCTTTTAATCTCGTCTTCTTCAATGCCCATCTTCTTTAAAGATTTGGAGAGTCTCCCAGAAGTAAGAGGATGTAGGATGATATCGGCTTTAGTATGAACCGCATTTTTGGTATAGATGCCAATGTGCTTAAGTTTTGAAGAGAACGGCGCAACTTCCAGTTCGACTTCTTTATGATAGGTCACAGCAATGAAATCGAGATTTGCTTGAGCTAGCCTTGGAAGAGTGCCTGTCTTATCAAAAACTAAAGTTTTATCGGCGGCTTCTTGAAAAGATGAAAACGAGATTGATTGATGTAAAAAGGCTAGAGCCTCTTCGATAGAATCGGCTGAGACTTTTAGTGATTTGTTATCAGGATCGGATAAAAAAGTTTCTATCTTTTGTTTCCAGGTTTCTTTTGCCTGATCGAAAAGAGAAGAGTCAAGTTCTGGATTTGTTGAGTCCGCCCAATCGTGCCAGCATCTTTCTAAAGTTCGAATGTTTTCGGAGGGACGAGAGGTTTCTTCCGAGAACCATACTTGCGCTGACGGAGATTGCTCAATCCACTGCTCTAAATCACTGGCATCATACGCCCTGACATCTCGCCATAGTTTTAATTTCTGTTTTTCCTCGACCCAAGCATCTTTTCCGAGCCACCTGCGAGTAGTCACAAAAACAAAAGTTACATTCTCTGGACTTTTATGCCTAAAAGCGTTAATGCTTTTTTGAAAATCCTCTTCGGCTTTCGTTTTGAAGTCTTTCTTTGTTCCTAATTCCCAAGTAGAGGTTCCTGCGGGGATCCATGGAGTGCAACCTTCAGCCACGATAATTCCGTCACTACCGCGTCTTTCTCCATCATCGTTTCCTGGAAAATCTACCTTTTGCAGGCCTTTTCCGGTTGAGTGAACTAGCGTTCTAAGCAAAACAGGAAGGTGCGTTCTGGAAGAAATTGTATCGCTCCAAGTAACAAT
Source organism: uncultured Turicimonas sp. (assembly GCF_902477955.1). Lineage (NCBI taxonomy): Bacteria > Pseudomonadati > Pseudomonadota > Betaproteobacteria > Burkholderiales > Sutterellaceae > Turicimonas > uncultured Turicimonas sp. Next base: position 64,610 of record NZ_CABSJB010000007.1, read on the forward strand.
ATCCTTTGCCAGAATCTTTAAAAAAGGCGGCACATAGGGACGAGTCTCTGAGGTAACGGCCTGTAGTGATAATCGGGCCATGTTAAACGAAGTTTGTAATTCCAACAATTTTTCAGCGGGTACTCCGAAGGCGGCTTCCAACTTTGCAGCCATCTCAGGAGAGGTTGAAATTTTACCGTTTAGAAAGTTAGACAGATTTGGTCGGCTTATCCCAATGATTTCAGCTGCTTTCGTTACTGTTAGATTTCGCGGATTAAGGTAATGTTCACGAAAGAATAGTCCGGGATGGATCGGAGAAGATTGGTTCTCGTTCATAGCAATACCTGTTAACTGTAAAGTTACGCTTTACAGGAAGTATACTACGAATGAACTGAATAACTAATTGATTTGTTGAAAATTTATTTTTCTTTCTTACTTGAAATAAAAAATACTTCCCTATGGGAAAAACTTTTCGATTTTCCTTTTCATTCAAGTGTTCCGTAGGAAGTAACATTTCTTAAGACAGTTAAAATTTTTATAGTGTCTGATGTTACATTTTGCTCGGACGTTAGAACCCTAAGACCAAATTAGCCAAACACAAAGTGACCGAGAATTCTTTTACCTCTACATAGAGGAAGAAGATGCGTTGTTAGGTTCACTATTCGTAAAAGGAGCAGTTTTTATAACCTGGCTTTCCGTCTTTGATCGCAGCCACCGCACTGCCAGCACGTTTGGAGGGGCAGGATTCGCAACGACGGCACGAATCCTACCGCTTGAAATTTACTCGAAACTGTGTGACTTTCTTCTCTGAAACCTAAAACTTAAAAGGGCCGATACCACTATTAAGCATATTCCTATTAATTCTGTTAAGCCGGGAAGTTCCTGCAAGAACAGATAGCCCAAGGCAATGACAAATGGTACTCCAGTGAATAAAAGACAAGAGTTAATGAAAGGATTGCCAAATTCCCAACCGATTGTTCGGGTGATTTGATAAAGCAGAGCAAAAATTACAATGAGATAAAGCAGAGGATCCGAAAAAATCAGGCCAAGGTTTTGAGAGTTACATGCTGCGCAAAATCCTGCGCCTAACAGTAAGCAAGATATTCCGAAATAAAAAGTAACCAGTAAAGGGGATTCGTTGTGCTTGCCAAGTTCTCTTAAAAAGATTGAAGCTAATGCCGAGCTTAAGCCATATGCAACTGCAATCCCGATGCTAACGTCTGAGAACTTATCTAGATTTGGATTGAAGATAATAAAGATTCCTGCAAGTCCGATAATTACCGGGACGAAAGAACCGACAAAGCTTTTTGTTGAGAAGGAAACCGTTATTAAACTTAAAATCAAAACTATCCAGACTGAAGATGTGTAGTTAACGGCTTGAGAAAGTGCCGCCGGAACATTCAGAATAAGAATGGTATTGGCGACCGCAGAGCCGACACCAAATAAGCACCTCAACATCAAAAGTTTCGGATTGTGCGGGAAAAAAGATTCTTTTCGGTAAATCAGAAGAAAGCCTGTAATCAGAGAAATAAACAGGTACTTCCCCACCATAATTTCAAAAAATTGGTATTGACCTCCGGTTAATCTGGTGGTGACGGTGACGCATGATGTGAAAAATGCTGCTGCGAGGAGCCAAAAAGAATTTTTATTCATTTTTTTTGCCTCTGGCTGCAAGAAAAACAAGAAATCTATCAGCGGCGTTACTGACCGGATAGTATTTGTTTTTTACTAAAACAACGGATCTGAGAGGGAACGAGCTTTCAAAATTTATAGCCTTAATTCTTTTTCCTTCCTGACAGACTCTGGAGAAAACTTTATCAGTAACCCAACCAATGCCAAGTCCTAGTTCAGTAAATTCAACAACAAGGTCAAGATTGTCACACTCCAGTGCGGTTTTCAGTTCGTATCCGGCCTTTGCCATTAATTCTTTCTGATACCGATGAGTTAGGGAATTCTTTCCTAATGTGATGATAGGGAGGGTAGAAAGAGTATGCCAATTTAATGGCTTTGTCGTGTCTAAAGGAAAGCGGTCTGCAGCAATAAACTGATCTGTGAAGGTAAAAAGTTCAATGAACTCTAGTGAATTATCCATGTTCTCTGGGACGGGAGAAGTGATGAAGCCAAAATCCACTTCTCCGTTTTTGATTAACTCTAAAGTCTCTTTTTTTGAACTTGATTGAATCCTTAATTTTGTTGTTGGGTTTTGTTCGACGAATGATTTGAGAGAGTCGAAAAGGAAGTATTTAACAATTGTTTGAGTGGCACTAAAGGAAAAGCTTTCCGAACTATTTTGTTTACTCAGATCAATTTCATTTTCTACCTTATCGAGTTCAGAAAAAATCTTCCTGCAGCTATTGAATAGAATCTCTCCTTGTTTTGTCAGCTGCAAAGATTTCCTTACCCTCAGAAACAGCGGGCACCCTAAAGCACCCTCTAATTCTTTGATGGAGTGGCTGACAGCCGGCTGAGTCAAACAAAGTTCTGCTGCGGCTTTAGTCATTTTTTCATTAACAGCTACCGCATAGAAGACTCTAAGTTGTTTGAGATAGAAGGCAAGTTTCATGAATTAATTTTATGTATTGATAGATTTTTATCAATTTTAATAATAGTCAGTGAACCTTAGAATGTTTTCATTAGAAAGCCTCAAATCAAACTCCTTAGGAAGAGCCCTATGCAAAACAAAATTAAGCTGGTCGTCTTGTCAATTCTTCTTGCATTTGGTCCTGTGCAAGCTCAGTCGATGGAAGAAAGTGCTAATAAACAAGAATTCGTTCAGGGTCAAAAATCAAGTTATCTAGCCGGTTATCATCAAAATAAAATGGGTGCAAGTTGTTCGACGTGCCACCCGACAGATAAAGTGACTGATTCAGAAAGAGAGATCGATGTTTCTTGTCAAAGCTGTCACGGAAGTTATAAATCCTTAGGCGAGAAGGACACACAAAGAGGAAAACCGATATCGGCGCATAAAGGACATTTATCCATATCCTCGTGCACAACCTGTCACCAAGGCCATCAAGAAAGCTTCGCCTATTGTAATAACTGTCATATATTTGATATGCCTATGAAATTTGGGCGGCAAAAGATTCCTTATCTGCCAGAAGACTTGGGGCAGTATGACAATGCTGTTCCGGCTTTTACGGAAAAGACCGATGTAGTCATTGTCGGAGGAGGGGGAGCCGGAATGGTGGCTGCAATTGAACTGCAGAAAGCAGGAAAAAACGTCATTCTTCTAGAGAAAATGCCGATTCTTGGCGGCTCCTCTTTGTTGGCTACAGGTGGCATGAATGTGGTCGGATCAGATTTGCAGGAAAAGAATGGTGTTGCCGATAATGTTGATACTTTCGTGAAAGATTCTCTTCATATTGGCAAAGGAGCTAACGATAAAGATTTAATTCGCATACTTGGAGAAAACTCCAAGGACGCTTACCAGTGGTTTAAAGATCTTGGGGGGCATTTAGAACTGCAAAAAGGCAGAACCGGCGGAACGACCTATCCCCGTCAGCTCTTTACTCCTAGCGGAGGAATCGGCAGATACATGGTTGACATTATTGAGCCGGCTCTCGTAAAGTCCGGGGCTGACGTTAGAGTAAATTCAAAAGTGGTTAAGTTGCTCCAGGATCCGAAGGGCAATATTACGGGCGTTTTGGTAAAAGGAAAGCATAACGGCGTTTATGCAATTGAAGCTAAGACAGTTATTCTGGCGACCGGCAGTTACGCCAATAACGGAGATCTCATAGCACAGAAATTGCCTCAGTTCAAAGGCATTATCACTACAGCTCAGCCTGGTTCTCATGGTGACGGGCTTCAATTGGCCTCTAAAGTCGGAGCTCAAGTCAATCACTTGGAGAGAGTGCAAATTCATCCCAATGCAGCAGCGGGAACAACCATCATGATCACCCAAGCTATTCGAAATAACGGAGGTATTCTGGTAAACCGTTCAGGTAAACGGTTTGTCGATGACCAAGCTCCTAGAAACAAATTAGGCCCTGAAATTCTCAAGCAAGAAGGCGGTTCAGCGTTCTTAATTTACAACGATCAAGTTGTTCAAAAACGCAAGAAAGTCCATGAGGGTTACGTCAGACTAGGTTTTGTAAAGACAGCCTCTGATGCCAAAGAAATGGCACAAAAATTAGGGTTGCCGGAAAAGGACTTTGTTCAGACTATCGAAACTTATGGGAAATATGCTGACGCACAAAAAGATCCTGATTTTGGAAGAAAAGAGTTAATGAGCGATATGCGCGGAACCTTATATGCCATAGAAGTTATCCCTGGCATCGGCGGAACGCTTGGTGGCTTAAAAGCTGATACCGATATGCATGTTCTCGACAAGAACGGTAAACCTATAAGCAATTTACTTGCGGCAGGAGAGGTCGTTGGAGAGTGGCACGGTATGGATCGGTATGGCAGTAATGCTGTGACCGGAAATATCGTATTCGGTAAAAAAGCTGCTCAAACGGCGATAAAAGAAATGAGATAAGGACTTAAAAGAACCAAAGCCTCACTGTCTTTAGTTTTGGATTAAATTTTGACCTCCTAGACGATGAATCCAGGAGGTCTGTCTATTTGTACTCTCTTTATCTTTTCCAACAATAAGGTGCAGAGATTCAAGAGGATGTATTTAGTATTGTTGTTCGTTTGAACAGTATCTCGTGTATAGGCCACGAACCAAGCTTATATAGCTAGAGCTCAGTAGATTGCCAGTCCCGGAACTTCATTAAAAGACAAAACGCTATTTTATTTGAGACCCAATTTTCGTCTTTCGTTGTTCCGGGACCGCAGGTTGAATTACCTCTTCTAGTCTTCCTTTTTGTTGTTTAACCCCAATTCTTCAAATTGGCAGCATTTTTTCCGGCAATTCGGCCGTAAACAATGCATTCGGTTAGATTTCCGCCGCCTTGATAAACAAACTTAAGAGCAGAAGCAATTTCACCGGCTGCATATAACCTTGGAATCGGATTTCCGAACCAATCCAGAACTTCTCTTTCTCCATTAGCTGCAAGACCGCCTTTCGTATTAGGACCTCCGGCTACTAACGGAACTGCATAGTATTTGCCGGTGTTGATTGGCCCTAAAGTATTGGCTCTGCGCTGGAACTCTTCGTCAACTCCTTTTGCACAGGCAGCGTTGAATTTTTCAATGGTCTTAACGAAATTCTCCGTGACCATACGGTCTTTGTTGGAGGGTTGGGCTTTAATTTTTGCAGCTAACTCTTCAGGAGAATTTGCTTCTAGGATCCAGCCTCTTTTAATGGCGTCTTGGTTGTCCTTTGTCCATGGCACGAATCCAAAGCCTGCTGTAGAGTGGCCGAGGTCGGTCAATGTACGCTTGCTCAGCAATTGGTCGTCGCAAATGAACCAAGCAGGAAGGCGCGGATAAGTAAGATCGTCAATGTTCATATGGACGGCTTCCTTATAGAACATGTAGCGGCTTGGATCTTCAATAACCTTTGTTTCTGAACAGAATCGATTGCCGTAGTTATCAACGAGAATGGAATTCTTAGAACCGACAACCGGCGTATCAAGTCCCATGTTCAGACCGTGATGTTTGATAGGAACGGACATAATCATGCGGGCGGCTGCTTTGCCTACTTTTTGAAGGCCGGCGCCGACTGCTAATCCCATGATAATGCCGTCGCCGGTATTATCCGGAGAACCGTAAAAAGCCCATCCTGTCTCACCCGGGCCTTCCAAAAATGCCTTTCTCATCGCTTTGTTGTATTCAAAACCGCCGCTGCAAAGAATTACGGCCTTGTTGGCTTTGATGGTGCATGGAGCACCGTTAACTTTAGCTGTGATGCCGATGACTTCACCGTCATTATTAGTTAAAAGACGTTCCGCTGGGCTTTCATAAAGAACATCGATGTTTCGGGTCAGTACACCGTTATATAGGGCGTTCCAAAAAGCCTCTCCTCTGGATTTTTCGGCTTTAGGTTTGTCTTTAGCGTTATAGCGGTTTACTTTATCGCTGTAGCTGGAGGAATAGGCTCTGTAATGGCTTTCCATGGCTCCCGGGAAATTCTTAAACGCTGCGCCGTTGGCTTTTCTGGGTAAAGGATGAAATTCCGGGTCGCACATCTTCAAAAATTCTGCATTCAAGGGAGAATACTTAGCCCATCCTTGCGCCAATCCTTCGGAGACCTCTTCTTGTTCTCCTTCTCCCTTCCAAGGAATATTCTCCCCGGAAAACATCGCTTTTGCATATTCTTTCAAAGCAACCGGATCACCGTCTTTGTCCGGGCAATGAAAGCCGCCTCCTGACATTCTGGTGTTGTTGTAGAGATGGCTCTTAGCCTGCTTTTCTAAGATGAGAACTTTTGCACCGTTATCAAACGCTTCAATTGCTGCAGATGCACCGGCGCCGCCCAACCCGACTACCACAACGTCATAAGTTTTGTCCCATTTTGCAGGAGCAGGGGAAGGCGCTGCGGAAGCAGTTTGAGCGCCAATGAGACCAAGACCGGCGGTTGAGGATACTAAAAATTTTCTTCTGGAAATCGACATATCTGCTCTCCTTGGATAAAGTTTGATTTATGGAACTTCAAAGACAAAGGTTCCGTGACATTCTTCACAATAGTTCACGCCTTTCTTATGACCTTTATGGCATACAACACAGCTGAGATCTCCGTCGTGCTGATCATGAGGATTGACTTCAGGAAACTTTTTCTGTGTTTTATCAACCATCATCTGATAAGTGCCATGGCATTTCTGGCAATTCATTCCTAAGTTTTTTTCTGCGGTGCTGTTCTCTTGACCATGACACTGTTGGCAAGAAACATTTCTGCTTTGATGCCGATCAGCTAAAAACGAAGAGGCAAAAGAGGGCTGAGCGTAATTACAAATTGACACATAGATTAGAATAAGAGTTAAAAGCAGTTTGGACTTCATGGGATTTTCCTTTTTTTGCTTTCCTTATCCCTATTAAACAATGTTTTGGTACTAGAGTACCTACAGAATTTATGAAAAGTCCCGTTCTAATTGTTTTCGTTCTCTCACTGTCACTAGTGTCTCTGCCTGCGTTGTCGCAGACGAAATCAGAGGAACAGCCGCAGATTAGACTTGCGGTGTCTACGCTTGCAGAACCAAGTACGAACCAGCCGCTGATTTCTCTTACGGTAGACGCTCTTAAAAAAGAGTTTGGTCAGGAAAATGTAAAGGTTACGGTTTATCCGCTTCCTAAGCTCGAAAAAGCGGTAAGAAATGGCGAAGCTGACGTTTTCATTTCTTCCTCCGGGACATTCCGCAGGCTTGCAGATTCCGGAGCCAGAAGTGTCGGAACTATCGTAAGTGAAAAGCTCTCGGATCCTAATAAAAGCGAAGGTTCTGCCTTAATTGTGAGATCTGCGCGTTCTGACCTGATTCATTTGGAGGACCTCAAAGGAAAAACTATCGCCGCAAATATGCGTTATGGCTTTTCAGGCCATCTGATGGTGCTTCATGAAATCTTCAAAAAAGGTTTTAACCCAAACAAGTTTTTCGGAGAGACGATCTTCATCGGACATGACGTAGAAAAAATAGTCCAGAAGGTCCTGAACGGAGAAATCGACGGAGGAATTCTTAGAACTTGCTATTGGGAAGAATATGCCGAACGAAACAAATTAGATAAAAACTTAATCCGCGTAATCGACCCTAAGAAAGATTCGAATTTAGTCTGTCAGCATACTTCCGAACTGTTTCCGAATTGGACCATTGCCACAACTCCTTCTGCTTCTCCGGAAATTGCAAGAAGGGTGGTGAAAAGTATCCTTTCCGTCGAACCGAGCGATAAAAACGGTTTGTATTGGGGCCTCTCAACGGACTTTACTCAGTTGGACCAGCTTTTAAAAGACCTGGAAATCGGACCGTTCGAAGTTAAAAAGAAGGAGCTCGTTCAAACGTTTCTGAGACATTACCAAACCGAAATACTTGTCTTTTTACTCTTGATAATGATTGGCTTATTCCATCACTTAAGAGTGCGTCACCTCGTGAGAAAAAGAACGGAGCAGTTGAATTTTGCTCATAAGCAAACCCGCTTGATTGAGGCTAAGTACAACAAGATGCAGAAAGTAGGAATTGTCGGATTGTTATCCAGTACGGTCGCCCATGAAATACGGCAGCCTTTGGGGGCAATCCAATTTTTTGCGAAAGGGATGGCTGGCAACTTGAAAAAGAATGAAAAGCCCAATGTATCTCACTTTATTTCGATAACTGAGAAAATCATTGATGAAGCTCAGAAAGCGGATAAAACGATCCGGAAAATTCGAAAATTAGCGAGCGAAGGACAGACTCTCCAAAAAATCGACATAAAAAATGAGATAGAAAGGCTATTGGACGAGGCACTCGTTACCTCCGGATTGCAAAGGAAGGCAGCTGGCATCGAAGTGGAGGGACAGCCGAGAGAGCTTCTTGCCGATAGGATGTGTTTTGATTTGGTTTTTTCCAATATTCTCAGAAATGCTTGTGAGTACATTTCTACGATAAGCAATCCTAAGATCAAAATAAAAATCGAGTTTAAAGAGAACAATGTCATATTCACCATTTTGAATAACGGTGCTCCCGTCGATTTGGACCTTTTGCAATCCAGTAAGCTTTTCAGTTCTAAAAAGCAGGGATTCGGCTTTGGGCTTCCAATCGCCATTGGTCTTGTTGAGAATATGGGCGGGAGAATAGATTTCAAAGTACCGGGAGAAGAAGGCTTGCAGGTCACGGTTACGTTGCCGTATGGAGGTAAAAATGGATAAGAACGTAATTCACTTAATTGACGACGATCCCTCCATGCTAACGTCGATTTGTTATTTTCTCGAGTCCGAAGGACTTGATTGCCGGTGCTATAGCAGTGCGCATGATTTTCTAAAAGATTTTAAAGAGGAAACCCCTGGTTGTATCGTCCTCGATGTCAAAATGCCGGAAGTAAACGGCATAGAACTTTTCGATGAACTATTGAAAAGAGAAATACGGCTTCCTGTGATTTTCTTTTCAGGTCACGGGGACCTTCCTATGGCAGTAAATGTTCTCAGAAAGGGAGCGTTCCATTTTCTGGAGAAGCCTCTCCGCCCGGAAATCTTTCTAGATGCGGTAAAAGAAGCGGTTAAAGAAGATGAGCGTCGCAGAGCAGGGATGCTCTCCAAAGCCCAACTGCAGAAGCAGTACGAGAAGCTGACAGAAAGAGAAAAACAAGTACTGACCTTGATAGAAAAAGGTCTGACCAACAAAATCATTGCCGAAAGAAAAGGACTCTCTGAGAGGACGATAGAAAATTACCGTGCAAATCTTTATAAAAAGCTGAATGTTCGCAATATTGATGAACTAAAAACGGTGTTGAAGGTAATCGAAAAGAAAAAATAGCAGGTACTCTAGTACCGACTTGCGGTTTAATAGAAAACGGTAAAAGCGGGGCGCCCCGCATTTCAAGGAGAAGTCTATGACCAAAAAGTTAACATCTATCTGCCTTCTTAGTTCCATTCCTCTTTGCTTTTTCTCCGCTGAATCCGCATTAGCCAAAGACGGAACTTTTGTTGCCTCTGAGATGGGAAGAAATGGTGAAGTAAATGTAGAAGTCACCGTTAAGGATAATAAGATTGCCGATGTGAAAGTTCTTGACTGGAGTGAAACTCATCCGGTCGCAGATCTTCCGAAGGATTCTATTCCCAAAGAAATTGTCAAGAATCAATCGTTGAATGTGAACAACATCAGCGGGGCGACGTTGACGAGCTTTGCTATTAAAAACGCAGTTAAAAAAGCCTTGGTAAAAGCAGACCTTAATCCTGCGGATTTCAATAAAAAGGTTCCGTTGCCTCCGAAATTGAACGGTACTGTGAAAGAAACGGCTCAAGTAGTTATTGTGGGTGCTGGTGGAGCCGGGTTATCGGCTGCTGTCTCGGCTGCCGAAAAAGGAGCTTCAGTCATAGTTGTTGAAAAATCCCATTATGCCGGTGGCAATACATCTGTAGCCGGCGGTAATTTCAATGCAGCCGATCTTCAAAGAAGCGCTAAATTCGAGATGACGGCTCCTCGGAGAAAGATCGTTGAAACAATACTCAGCGAAAAGCCTAAGAACGCTCTGCATGCACAGTTGATTGATACCGTCAAAGCACAGTTGCGGGACTATGACGCCAACAATGGCAAAAAACTATTTGATTCTCCTGAGTTCCATGCTTTGCAGACATGGAAGGGAGGCGATTATCAGGGCGATCTCGAACTCGTATATAACTTAACCAAGCAGGCCCCTGTTCTGGAAAAAGACTTAGAGAAAATGGGCTTCGTTTGGCGTAAAAACTCAGAACAAGTGATGGGTTCTTTGTGGCCGAGAGCAAATCGCTCTGCTAACTATGCTTCTGGTGTTGGTTTTATTGACACCTTCTTAAACGAAATCGAAAAAAGAAAGCTTCCGGTTAAGATCCTTCTAAACACAAAGGCACAGGACCTTATTATTAAGGATGGCAGAGTGGTCGGTGTGGAATGTCTGAATTCAAACGGACAAAAGTATATCTTGACTGCTACCAAAGGCGTTATTTTGGCTTCCGGAGGCTTTGGCGCCAATGTGAAGATGCGAGTTCATTACGATACCATCTGGGATAAGAAGTTAGGTGACAATGTAAATACAACTAATGTTCCTTCTATCCAAGGCGACGGAATAGTGATGGCCGAAAAAGCCGGAGCAAAACTTGTCCAAATGGGAAATATTCAGTTGCTTCCTACTACTGATGCCTATACAGGTTCTTCGAACAGTAAAGTTAATATCAGCACCAGCGTGTTTGTAAATAAAGACGGTAAGAGATTCGTTAATGAAACCGGCCGAAGAGATACTATTTCAAAAGCCGCTTTAAAACAGCGAGACAAACAGTTCTTCATTATCGGAACAAGCGAAGCTAGCCAAATTGATAAGAACGGCCGTAATAAATACGGAGTTAAGCTAGAAGATCTTGTTAAACAAAAGAAGGCTTTTGTTGGTCAGACTTGGGATGAATTAGCTCAAAAAGCCGGTATCAATGCTGAAAACCTCAAGCAAACTGTCAAAGAATGGAATGAGTTCTGCAAGACTTTGAAAGGAGATCCTTTTGGTAGACCGAGCTGCGATCCGGAAGTTCGCCTTGATGGGCATGCTCCTTATTACGCAACTATCATGGCCCCGTCAGTGCATCACACCATGGGCGGCGTTTTAATTAATCCGAAGGCGCAGGTGCTGGATGTTCACGGTAAAGTCATACCTGGTCTTTATGCCGCAGGTGAGGTAACGGGAGGAATTCACGGAGCTAACCGCGTAGGTGGAAATGCCGTTCCCGATGCACTGGTATACGGGAGGATAGCTGGTCAAGAAGCGGCTAAATAAACTGGTGCTTCCTAATTGAGCAAAAATGCGTTCGTTACTTTAGAAATAAAATTAACGGACGCATTGGTTTTGCGGGCATATATTCGCTCACGTATTCGCGCCGGTTAGCCTCTTGCCTGTAAAAGAAGTATTTTGAGATTCTCATTCGAAACAAGCCAAAATGGAGACGGCTTGTCCGTCCTTGAAATAGTTTCTCTGTCTGCTTTTCTTTAAGTAATTGGCATATTTTGAGCTTAAGAGAATATCCTTGACGCAGAGACTTTTTAGAATGAGTTAGAAATAACTCCCGGGTCCTGTGACGATGTATCCTTTGGGGCAGAAGGTGCAGATCCTTTCATAGTATTAATGTAAATTTTGCAATATACCGGGAAACTTGTTTGACAATCATCGAAGCTTGAGGCAAAAAAGGAGGCTTCAAATGAGCAGGTTTAAAGCAGCAATTCTTTTGGTTCTCGGAGCTTTTTGTTTTAGTACTACGGGAGTATTTCAGTCCATTGCTCCTGAAGAAGCATCTCCTTGGATTATCAGTGAGGCGAGACTGTCTGTAGGATGTCTGTGTCTCTTTCTCTGGTGCTTTTTTACCGGAAAATTGCCTCAAAATTGGAAAACTCTTCCATGGAAATATATCCTTCTTTGTGTTCTTTGCATTGTCAGTTACTCTCCTTTATTTTTCTTTTCCGTCAAAGCCGTGGGAGTCTCTACTACTGCAGTAGTAGCTATCGGAGTGACTCCATTGTGGACAGCCACTATAGAAAAGATTTTGTATGGAAATGATCCTCCCATTCGATGGTATATAGCAACCTTTTTGGCCATCGCCGGTATCGTCCATATGAATGCCGAGTCTTTTACAAGTGGAACTTCACTTATATATTCTGTGCTTCCCATTGCTGCTGGCTTTGTTTACGGAGTGCTGTTAGTCTTCACACCTAAGGTGCTGGAATATTTACCTGCAGAAACAACCATGATGATTGTTATGGGGATTTCTTCGTTAGTTATGTTGCCAGTCTTATTTATTTATCCGTTTGGATGGGTCTTTTCTAAAGAAGGTTTTCTTGTAGTTCTAGGTATAGGAATAATTTCAGTTGGATTAGCGTTCAGCCTTTTCATGACCGGATTAAAGTACACAGGAAGCGTAATTGGCTCAACGTTAGGACTTGCTGAACCTGTAGGAGCAGCTTTGCTGGGTATTCTTGTTCTTGATGAGCCTGTTTCTCAATTGCAGGTAGGCGGTTTACATTTGTTGTTTGCTTCAATTGTGTTATTGGTTTTGGGCCAAATTGCCTTGCAAGATTTTATTTTCCCCAAAAAAAAATAAATCCACTAAAATATGGGGAGGGTGAATACGCGTACGTCAGACTCATGGAGTCTTACCGGCACGACAATGGGAAAGTCAAACACAAAGTAGTCCAGAACCTCGGTCGATTAGATCTTCTCGAACAGAAGGAACCGAATTACCTCGAAAACTTAAAGCAGAAGTATCGGGAAAAGTTTGAAGAGAAAAAGCATCTGCAGTCAGAAAACCGTATCGCGCAAGCTAAGAGCATTCTTGAATTCGACAATGAGTCGGCAAACACATCGCCTCTGCCGCTTTTGCAATATGGTCACTATGCTCTAAAGAAGATTTGGGACGATTATTTGCATTTGGACCGAAAATTCCACGATATTAAAACCCGCCAAACAAACGCCCGCTTTGATTTGAATGCGGTGGTTTCCTACTTATGTTTTTTAAAGATCCTCGATCCTCATTCCATTTTTTACTCTTTCGGGGACCAGGACGGCTTCTTGGGAGCACCCGTCCAAAACATAGCACTCGACAGTTTCTACGACTCCTACGATTATTTATTTGAGCATAAAGACTCCATCATGCGGTTCTTCGGCCGCTCGGTAAACAAACAGCTTGGAAAGACAAAGGCGACCCTGATTTATTACGACGTTACTAACGTTTATTTCGAAACGGCCTTAACTGACATGGAATGTGGCAGACGTCAGAAGGACTTCGAAGAAAGACTACAGGAAGAAGTCGAGCAAGCCCGGGCAAACGGCGAACTTGATGGCAGCTTCTTCAATGAAGAGGGAGCTCTTGTGCCTTGTGATAAAAGTCAGGCATTTATAGAAAAAATCGAAGATAAAAAGCTTGAATACCTGAGAATGCGCGGGCCTTCTAAAGAACATCGCTTTGACTTGCCTCTGGCTTCGATTGCTTTGGTCATTAATGAAGAGGGCATTCCAATTGATTTCTATGTGTATGCCGGCAACGCCTCGGAATTTAAGACGATGAGTACATCCATCGGAAGCTTGAAGAAAAAATACGATGTCAAAGAAAGCATTGTCGTGGCCGACAGAGGATTGAATTCCGCCTCTAACTTGAAGATGCTTTTAGAGGATAACCTCGGCTTTCTAATGGCTCAGAAAGTATCGAACTTAGACCAAGCTACCACCGCAGCCATGTTCGATCCTCAAGGATATACACCAATCACAAGCGATGGAGAAGAAGTCGGACGCTACAAAGTAATTGATAATTGGGTTAAAAAGGCAGCAAAAAGAGAGGATGACGTCAGCTGCACCTTAGTGCTGACCTTTGACAAGAAAAGGCAGAAACGGGATTTGGCAGTCCTGGAAGTCTGGAAACAGCTGGTGCTGAAAAAGCAATCCCAGGGCGTAAAGGTCAAACCGAAGAAAACTGGCTGGGCCTCGATAGCTAAGACTTGTGAAAATGTGGAAGCCGAAATCTTGGGAATTGATGAAGAGGTATTTGCCGCTAAACAGCGTCTTGCCGGCTATGCTGCCCTTGTCTACAAAAACGCTCCGGACTGTCAAGGACAAGATACGGTCCCACAAAGTCATCTGGCCTTTGCGTATCACGAGCTCACTCAGATTGAAAGCTGTTTCCGGATAATGAAGTCAAATCTGGGCTTGCGTCCGATGTATGTCAGAAACTCTAATCACATAAAAGGTCATGTTCTGGTATGTGTTCTGGCTTTAGGAATTCTGAAGCTGCTTCAATGGAAGCTGAAGAAAGAGAAAACGCCATTAACCGTTAATCAAATTATCCGAGCTTTGAATTCGGCAACAACCGTACCGCTAAAAAACGGAGAGGATCTAATGTTCTTACAGTGCTCACGTCCGAAGAATTACCGGAAAGGCCGTGAGAGACTAAGCAATGAAGAACTCAAAAAAGTAGTACAGAAAGAATTGGGTCAGCCAAGCGAGCTTGAAAAAATCTTTAAGAGCGTAGGGCTTACGACTCCGGGAAGGCTAACGACTCTCAGCGAAATGGGCCGCTGTCTCGGTGTGAGATTCTCTTCTGCAGAGGAGGCAATTTCGGAGTTGGTACGGCAGCAACTTTAGCATGTACACAAGGAAATAATTTATAAAATCTCTCTATCCATTGGAGTTCAAGGATTAGAGAGACTTTTTATGCACGAAAAGTACCAAACTCGGGTTTTGCTGTGCCTCTCATGGCAGAGAGGCTGCAAATTATCTAGGTCAAAGATTCTAGCCTTATCCCCCTTGAACGGAATGACATGGTCAACCTCAGTGGCAAGACGGCCACAATGAGCACATACCGGATGATTCCTCAGACAAGTTTTTCGGAACTTACTCCTTGATAATCGTAACCGCGAGAAGCGGAAGAGCCTCTCCGTTTATCGTTAGACTTCTTTCTCTCTTTCAGTTGCTTTTGACGGAGTTCTTTGTGTTGGTCGCAGTATCTATCCGGAAGAAAAACTAACTGGCCGCAGCCAGGCCATGAGCAAATAGTTCTTGCTTTCATAAAAATTTGATTATCTTCAGTTGGCAGGGTTGGTACGCCCAGCCAGGAAAGCGTTGTTGTTTCTACGACACAAAGAAGAGAAATTTTTGCTGATACTAGAGTAAGGAAAATCCTTTTATAGAAGTTTCTAATCGGAAACGATCTCCTTATATTTCATCATTTTTTACTAAAGACACTGGACCTAAACTAGTGCTAGCCGGTTACATTTGATACCGTTCCTTAAGAGTAGCCAAAAGAATTCGTATTACACTTCAGGCATCGGGTGAGAATTTCCTGTTTCAGTACTTTCTACCCATTGATCATGCGGGCCTTGAGAATCGCAATTATTGCCAGTCTCTCGAGCCCCTATCTTTTCGTGACCCATCGCTATTTTTCTTTAGTGATGGGTGTATTTTTGCCGTATTTAAGCCAGTCGTAAATCCAGATCAGTCTATTGATATCCGAACGTTCTCGAGCACTGCTAGTTAGCAGATCCGGTTGCTCTCTAAACTTAACAAAAAGGAACTTTCCCAGCTCTTGGAGGTCTAACTGCTCCTCCGGCAAAAGGGCCCAGGACTGATAGATGTTGTCTTTGAACCTTGAGATCGAATAAAGTTCCTCAATGTTCTTAGGACCTAGCCCTTTGGCCCGTTGTTTTTTTAAAGTTGGAGAAATCAAATCATCAAAATCTTGAAATTTTTTAGCTTCTTTAATCTTATCGATTTCAGGATAGTCCGGGTACTCCGACAAAAATTTAAAAACCGGCATATCTGCATTGCGCATGTTTTTTTTACCTGCTCATATTCAACACTTAGCAGTTGCTTAGCGGTGTAGCCGGAACTCCCTGTTAGTATGATTCCTTGTTACATTCTGAAAGGGCACGACATGCAAGAGACGGAGCAGGAAGATGAGAGCTATATCTATAAATAAAGCTAACTGAAAAATTCAAAAAGTCTTGGACCGTATTGAATCTATCGAACGAAAGAAAAACCTTCTAATTAATGAACTGTTCGCACTTCAGAAAGAAAGAGAAACAGTGTTTACCGCCACCGTGATGAATGCGCTAAAGAAGAGCGGAAAAAGTTACGAAGAATTGATGATCTTTCTGGGAAACTAAGACCTTTAGTTCACAAACCTTGGGAAGTTATCACAGATGCTTTGGAAAGGCAGGCACTTTTATAATGATGAGAATAAAGTGAAAGGACTCTTATGAATACGGAATTATTGAAACGATTGCCTTTAGGCACATCTTCCTTTGAAGCTCTTCGAGAGTCGGATGAAATCTATGTAGATAAAACAAGTTATATCTACCGTTTGGCCTCCAATAGAGGAAAGTATTTCTTAGCTCGTCCAAGAAGGTTTGGAAAATCATTGTTAATTTCCGCCTTTGAGTCTTTGTTTAAACACGGTTTGAGAGACTTTAAGGGTCTGGAAATTGAAAAGCTTTGGAAGGACGAAAAGAACTATCGAGTGGTGAGGCTGGATTTTGCCAGAGTAAAGCCAGAAGGAACTTTCAAAGAATTCCAAGAATATTTTGATGATTATTTGGATACGCAATTTCAAAAGATAGGGTTTAAGAAAAATGGGTCCAATTTTTTTACCAATCAGCTGGAAGCTTTTTTAGACGGATTGCCAGCTTCGTCGTTGGTGTTGTTGATCGATGAATACGATACACCGTTAACTGAGTGTCTAGATGACCCTAAATTGTTTTTACAAGTTAGGAATTACCTTTCAAAGTTTTACTCGATCCTTAAATCTAACGATACAGCATTACGTTTTTTATTTATTACTGGGATAACGAAATTTAACAAGACAAATATTTTTTCAGCATTAAATAATTTAACGGATATTTCGCTTTCGACAGAATACGGCTCCCTATTAGGATATACGCATAAAGAAGTAGAGGAGTATTTTTCCAAGTATTTGTCGTGTGCTTCAGAGACTCTGAAAGTGGAGCGGGGGAAACTTCTGAACCAGCTAACTGCTCATTATGACGGCTTTTGTTTCGAAGAAAACGCAAAACAAAAGGTCTTTGCTCCCTGGTCTTTATTACATTTTTTCTCCTCACCAGAGAGAGGATTGAAGGATTATTGGTTTGAAAGCGGTGGAAAACCTAGTGTTTTAGCCAAATACTTACAATCTCATACGTTACGGGATCCGATGTACTATGGAAAAGAGAAGGCCCTAGCGTTGAACATATTGAGTGGTTCTTCTGATGTTGAAAATTTGTCAGATGTAGGGCTTCTTACGCAAGCCGGTTACTTGACAATAAAAAGAATTCAGGGCACGACAGCGTATGTGGATTATCCGAACCTTGAAGTAAGAACAGCAATGGCTCAGCTTTATCTAGAGCAAATGTTAAGAGGCCGAACTGTAGAACAAATAGGTGCGGGTAACATTGCATATCTTTTGGCAAATGAGAATGCCGAGTCGGTCTATCACAATCTTAATCACTTCTTGAGAGGAATTGATTATCGGGCCTACAAAGAATTTAAAGAGTCCAGTATTCAGTCTTTCATACAAATATATTGCGCAGGCGCAGGTTTGAGAGCCAGAACCGAAGTCCATAATAACAAGGGCCGGAGTGATTTAGAGGTGAGTTCCGGTTTCCGTCATTGGGTTTTTGAATTCAAGCTAGTCAAAGATGGCGAGAGTCCGGAGAAAAAGCTTCGGGAAGCGGAAATGCAAATGAAGGAACGCAGTTACGGCTTATCTGAAGCTCATTTGGAAATTAAACGGATGGCCTTAGTTTTTTCTTTAAAAGATAGAGAATTCGTTAAGTGGACAGAGATTTTGTAAGGATGAAAGGGGATTTTCCTAGTGACTTATGGGATCATCACTAAGAAACTCCGTTCCATGAGTTCTGATCTCTACCTCTTTTCTCTCGAATTAGCTCATGCGCCGAGAAACCTCCGTCCGAAAGGGCGGAGATGAGAGGCGTTTCGTTTTACCTTGATCTT
>NZ_CABSJB010000008.1:0-80382 GCF_902477955.1 uncultured Turicimonas sp.
CTCATCAAGAGCCGTTTCAAAAACTTCATTAATTATAACGAACTGGAAGTCCTTAGCATGCACCATTTCAGCACCTGCACCCAACAGTCTGCGGGTAATAGTGTCTTCGGAGTCCTGTCCGCGCTTATGGAGCCTTTCCTCCAACGACTTGATGGAAGGAGGAAGGATAAAAATTGTTACCGCTTCAGGGAAGATATCTCTAACCTGAAAGGCGCCTTGCCAGTCGATTTCAAGAAGAACGTCGGTTCCTTCCTTCATTTTCTCTTCAATCCACTTTTTGCTGGTGCCGTAGTAGTTTCCGTGAACCAATGCGGATTCAAGGAATTCTCCTTTTTCTTTAGCTTCTAGAAATTTTTCAACGGTCGTGAAGTTGTATTCGCGGCCGTCGACTTCACCCGGACGCGGAGCGCGGGTCGTTGTAGAAATGGAAAGCTCAATGCCTTTAACTTTTTCTAACAGTGCATTGACCAAAGAGGACTTTCCGGCTCCGCTCGGTGCGGATACCAGAAAAAGGGAGCCCTTCATATCAGCTGGAAACATATCTTTCCTCAAATAAATAAATTAATCCTGCAGCGTTAAGAGCAATTCTTTCAGCTTTAAGGTATCGGCTACGAAAGCACAAATTCCTTCGTTAAGCTTTTCAGTTGCCATTTTGTCTGCGCACATTGTAAAGAGGAAATTAGCATGGCTGATTTCTTCGCATTTCAATGAAGGGACTGCTTCTTTGAAGATTCTCTGTTCGACCGGAGCAGAACAATTTTCCAACTCTGAAATTAAAGCAGGAGAAATGGTCAGTAAATCGCAGCCGGCAAGAGCAAGAATCTGTTCCTTATTTCTAAAGCTTGCTCCCATAATTTCTGTCTTAGACCCAACACCCTTGAGTCTTTCAAAAATTAATTTGACGCTCTTAACTCCGGGATCTTGTTCACCTTTGTTGGCTTCTTCATCCCAGTCAGCTCCGGCATTCTTTTTATGCCAGTCATATATGCGGCCGACAAAAGGTGAAATTAGAGTGGCTCCTGCTTGGGAAGCTATTTCTGCTTGCACGACGGAAAAAATTAACGTCAAGTTGCAGTGGATGTCTTCAGCCTGCAAAATCTTTGCTGCCTGCACTCCCTCCCAAGTAGCGGCGATCTTGATTAGTACTCTGTCAGGATCGACTCCGGCTTCTTTGTAAAGCGAAATCAGCTTTCTGGCTTTTTCAACAGTTTTGTCAGTATCGAAAGACAGGCGTGCATCGACTTCTGTCGAGACCCTTCCGCGGACGTATTTCAGAATTTCAGTTCCGAAGTTGACAAGAACTCTATCTGCAGCATCTTCAATATCTTTGCCTTCTTGAACTGCTCGAAGAAGTAATTTTTTATAAGCCGGGTTTTTCGCTGCTTTAAGAATAAGAGAAGGATTAGTAGTCGCATCCTGCGGTTGAATTTTGGCAATGGAGTCAATATCACCGGTGTCGGCAACAATAGTCGTGTACTGAGATAAAGCTTGTAACTGATTCATGATTATTTTGTCTTTTATCAAGATAGAAACCAATCTTTTAATTCTAAAACTTAGAGAAACTCTTTCAGTATGTCAGCAACAAAATTGGGTCTCTTACCGCCTCTCCCCGCTGGGAAAACGTGGAGTGATTAACATGCAAAGGTCTCGGGAAAATTCTTAGTCGAGAAAAAGGGTTAGGAGGGACCCATTGATATAATCGAAAGGTTTATAAGGCATCCCTATGTCCTATGAACTTTAACAAAATATTTTTATCCTGCGACCGGGACCGAAACGGCGTCTCGGTGGCATTACGGAGTCATGGTGAATAACAAATTAATTAATGACACCCGACCTGAAGCTGCCTTAGTGCTTGCGGACGGAGCTGTTTTTAAAGGAAGGTCTATCGGTGTTCCTGGTATGACGATTGGCGAAGTCGTTTTCAACACTGCAATGACCGGTTATCAAGAAATTCTCACGGATCCTTCTTACAAGGGTCAGCTCGTTACCCTCACTTATCCGCATATCGGCAATGTCGGCGTCAATCAGGACGATGCTGAATCCCGAACCATCTTTGCAAGCGGTTTGATTATCCGTGACGAATCTTCTGTAGTTTCTAATTGGAGAAGTCAGAGAAGTCTCGGAGAGTATTTGAAACAGCATGGAATTGTTTCTATTGCCGATATTGATACCCGACGTTTAACCCGTATTCTTCGTACTAAAGGGGCTCAACCCGGCTGCATTGTCGCAGCCTCAGAAGGAAAGCTCACGGACGAAGAGCTTGACGCAGCCCGCAAAGCTGCTGCCGATGCCCCCGTGATGAACGGTCAGGATTTGGCCAAAGTGGTGACAAGTGATTACCGATATCAATGGTCCGAGGGCACTTGGCAAATTGATAATGGCTGGGGACGCCCGGGCATGCGACACTTAGATGCCTATCCTTACCGAGTTGTTGCATGGGATTTCGGCATTAAAGAAAATATTCTTCGTTTGTTGGCCGATCGCGGCATCAAGGTCACCGTTGTGCCGGCTCAAACAACCTTCGAAGAAGCAATGGCATTAAACCCGGACGGGATCTTCTTATCTAACGGTCCCGGAGACCCTGCACCTTGTGACTACGCTATTGAAGTAGCGAAAAAAGCTATCGAAGCAAAACTTCCTTTATTCGGTATTTGCTTAGGTCATCAGATTCTTGGTCTGGCCTGCGGCGGAGACACTCGAAAGATGAAGTTCGGCCATCACGGAGCAAATCATCCTGTAGTTGATGTTAAAACCAATAAGGTATATATCACCAGCCAGAACCACGGCTTCATGGTCGACGAAAAAACGCTTCCGGCAAATGCCAAAGTTACCCATAAATCTTTGTTTGACGGTTCCCTGCAAGGTTTTGAACTGACAGATGCTCCCGTCTTCTGCTTCCAGGGACACCCTGAAGCCAGTCCCGGACCTCATGACATTCAAGATCTCTTTGATCGCTTCTTAGACCTTATTAAGCAGGCAAAAAATTAAGATGACAAGCCAGTTAGATACAGTCAAAACAGCGTTAGCTGAGGCAAAAGAGGCACTTGATAATCTCGTTGCAAATGAAAGTGTTCAGCAGGAGATTGTGAGAGCAGCTCAGGTAATGATTGAATCGCTCAAACACGGAGGAAAGATTCTCTCTTGCGGCAATGGAGGTTCTCTATGTGATTCCATGCACTTTGCTGAAGAACTTTCCGGTCGATTCCGCTTAGATCGCGACCCTATCGGAGCGGTATCTATGAACGACCCTTCGCATATGTCTTGTGTTGGTAACGACTACGGTTACGAAGAAGTCTTCTCTCGCTACTTGAGAGCTGTCGGTAGAAAAGGTGATGTTCTTCTCGCCATCACTACCAGCGGTACAAGTAAAAACGTGGTAAGAGCCGCCGAAGAAGCCCGTAAGCTCGGGATCAAGGTCGTTGCTTTAACAGGAAAGCCTGACAGTCAGATTTGCAGATTGGCTGATGTCGCTGTCGTAACTCCCGGCGGACGATTCGCCGACAGAGTTCAGGAACTGCATATTAAGGTCATTCACATTCTTATCGAATTAATCGAAGGCGGATTAGCCTCAGCAAAGAATTAAGGAATAGAAAATTATGCCAAAGCGCACAGACATTAAAGCTATTCTTATCATCGGTGCCGGTCCTATTGTGATCGGCCAAGCCTGTGAGTTCGACTATTCAGGTGCTCAGGCTTGTAAAGCTTTAAGAGAAGAGGGCTATCGAGTTATTTTGGTCAACAGCAATCCGGCGACCATTATGACTGACCCTCAGACAGCCGATGCAACTTATATCGAACCGATTACTCCGGCTGTCTTAGAGAAAATTATTGAAAAAGAAAGACCGGATGCCATTCTCCCGACCATGGGCGGTCAGACAGCATTGAACTGCGCCATGGAACTTTCTAAATCCGGTGTTTTGGAAAAATACGGCATCGAACTTATTGGTGCTTCTCCGGCCGCTATTGAAAAGGCCGAAGATCGTTTGAAATTTAAAGAAGCGATGGATAAGCTCGGTCTCGGAAGCGCCCGCTCCGGAATCGCTTACTCCTTGGACGAAGCTCTTAAGGTTCAATCCAAGATCGGATTCCCTGCCATTATCCGTCCGAGTTTTACACTCGGAGGCTCCGGCGGCGGAATTGCTTACAACATGGAAGAGTTCGTGCAGATTTGCACACGCGGGTTGGAATTGTCTCCGACTCACGAACTTTTGATTGAAGAGTCTCTTCTCGGTTGGAAAGAGTATGAGATGGAAGTCGTCCGCGATTCTAAGGATAACTGCATAATCGTTTGTTCCATTGAAAACTTAGATCCGATGGGAATTCACACCGGTGACTCTATTACCGTTGCCCCGGCCCAAACGCTGACTGATAAGGAATATCAGATCATGCGTGACGCCTCTATCGCCATCCTTCGGGAAATCGGTGTAGACACCGGCGGATCTAACGTTCAGTTCGCAGTCAATCCCAAAGACGGCCGCTTGGTTGTCATCGAAATGAATCCTCGTGTTTCCCGCTCTTCCGCTTTAGCATCTAAAGCAACCGGGTTCCCGATTGCTAAGATCGCAGCGAAATTAGCCGTCGGTTATACCTTGGATGAACTGAAAAACGATATCACCGGCGGTTTAACTCCGGCATCTTTCGAGCCGACTATTGACTATGTCGTCGTCAAAGCTCCTCGTTTTGCTTTTGAAAAATTCCCGAAAGCAGATAAGCGCTTGACTACGCAAATGAAGTCCGTCGGTGAAGTCATGGCCATCGGCCGTACTTTCCAAGAATCTCTCCAAAAAGCATTGAGAGGCTTGGAAACAGGTAAAGACGGGCTTAATGAGATTTCAACCGACAGAACAACCATCCATCACGAAATCAGCGAACCCGGACCTGAAAGATTATGGTATTTGGCAGATGCTTTCCGTCTCGGCTACAGCGTCACCGATGCCTACCACGCGACAAAGATCGACCCGTGGTTCCTCGCTCAGATTAAAGAATTGGTAGATATCGAAGGAAGAATCAAAGAAACTTCTTTGGATCAGATTACCAAAGACGAAATGTACTTCTTGAAGAGAAAAGGATTCTCTGACAGAAGACTGGCTAAGCTTCTTAATGTTAAAGAAGACGATGTCAGAAACTATCGCCATTCTTTGGGCATTCGCCCCGTTTACAAGCGTGTTGATACTTGTGCCGGAGAATTCCCGACGGATACCGCTTACATGTACTCCACTTACGAGGAAGAAAATGAAGCGAATCCGACAAACCGCCGCAAGATCATGGTGCTCGGCGGCGGTCCTAACAGAATCGGACAAGGTATCGAATTCGATTACTGCTGCGTACACGCCGCAATGGCTCTCCGCGAAGACGGCTATGAGACCATCATGGTCAACTGCAATCCGGAAACAGTCTCTACTGACTACGATACCAGCGACAGACTCTATTTCGAACCCGTCACTCTCGAAGATGTCTTGGAGATTATCAATATCGAAAAACCAGAAGGCGTTATCGTTCAGTACGGCGGACAAACTCCGCTGAAATTGGCTCGTGCTCTGGAAGCTAACGGCGTCAAGATTATCGGAACAACACCTGACTCCATCGATATTGCTGAGGACCGTGAGAGGTTCCAGCATCTTCTCCAGCAATTGGGGCTTCGTCAGCCGCCTAACAGAACGGCTAGAACCGAAGATGAGGCTATCAGAATGGCTGAAGAAATCGGCTATCCCCTCGTCGTTCGTCCAAGTTACGTTCTCGGCGGCCGGGCCATGGATATCGTTCATGAAAGAAGCTCTCTTGAACGTTACATGAGAGAAGCTATTAAGGTTACTTTTGATTCTCCGGTGCTTCTCGATAGATTCCTGGATGACGCAGTCGAAATGGACATTGATGCGGTCTCAGACGGCAATGAAGTAAGAATCGGCGGCGTAATGCAGCATATCGAACAGGCAGGCGTCCACTCCGGTGACTCCGCTTGCTCCATTCCTCCGTATTCTTTAGATCCGAAGATTGTGGAGGAAGTTAAGCGTCAGACTCGCGTTATGGCAAAAGCACTGAATGTGGTTGGATTGATGAATGTTCAATTTGCCATTCAGAATGCCTTTACCGACCATCCGGAAATTTATGTTCTTGAGGTCAATCCGAGAGCTTCCAGAACCGTTCCCTTTGTTTCTAAATCTACCGGCCAGCAGCTAGCCAAAATTGCAGCCCGTTGCATGGTCGGTCAGACATTAGAAGAACAGGGCAAGCCGGTTGAAGTCGAACTGGACCACTACAGCGTTAAAGAGGCCGTATTCCCGTTTGCCAAGTTCTTGGGCGTTGATCCGGTTCTTGGGCCGGAAATGAGGTCTACCGGTGAGGTAATGGGTGTTGGTCAGTCTTTCGGACAGGCTTTGTTTAAGAGCCAGTTAGGAGCTGACTCTGCCATCCCTCGTTCCGGAACGGTGTTTATTTCCGTTAAGGATTCGGACAAACCTCGTTTGCCGGAATTGGCCAGACAATTTACCGAAGCCGGATATAAGCTTGTTGCTACAAGAGGAACGGCTAAAGTAATTCAGGATTCCGGTTATAAGTGCGAAATCGTGAATAAGGTTTCCGAAGGCCGTCCGAACGTTGTGGACGAATTGAAGAACGGCACAATTCAAATGGTTATTGCCGTCGCCGCTGAAAATACCACTGAAATTGCGGATGCTTCCGCAATCCGTATTGCGAGCCTATCGAACCATGTGACTTTCTACACCGCCATGGCTAACGCATTAGCTGTAGTAGAAGGTATTCGCCATATGCACGAGCAGGATGTTTACTCCTTGCAGGAATTGCATAAGGACAGACTTTAATTTTTGTTAATCGAGGATGCTCTTGCGTCCTCAAAAGAGGATATACCCATGCCATCAAGTTTAAAGAACCGCAGCTTATTGAGCCTGGTAAACCACACACCGGCTGAAATTGATTATCTTATTGAATTGGCAGCTGATTTAAAGCGTGCAAAAAGAGCAGGGACTGAAGTCAGACAGTTAACCGGCAAGAGCATCGCTTTGATTTTTGAAAAAACATCTACTCGTACAAGAAGCGCTTTTGAGGTTGCTGCCTACGATCAAGGCGCCCACACAACCTTCTTTGACCCGTCCGTCTCTCAGATCGGCCATAAAGAAAGTATTAAAGATTCCGCCCGTGTTCTCGGTTCTATGTATGACGCCATCGAATACAGAGGCTTTTCTCAGGAAGTTGTTGAAGAATTAGCTGAGTACTCAGGCGTTCCTGTCTTTAACGGTTTGACCGATGAATGGCATCCGACTCAGATGCTCTGCGATCTGTTGACAATGAAAGAAACTTGCCAGAAACCATGGAAGAAGATTAGCTTCGCTTATCTTGGCGATGCCAGATTCAACACCGGCAATTCTTTGCTGATGATCGGAGCGAAGATGGGGATGGATGTAAGAATCGGTGCTCCTAAGGAATATTGGCCGAACGAAGAACTCTTGGCTTTGTGCCAGAGCTTTGCGGAAGCATCCGGCGCCAGAATTCTTTTGACTGAAGATCCTGTCGAAGCCGTCCGCGGTGTTGACTTCATTCACACTGATATTTGGGTTTCGATGGGCGAACCGAAAGAAGTTTGGGACGAAAGAATTAAAGCTCTTCTTCCATACCAAGTTAACCGCCAATTGATGGAAGCTTCCGGCAATCCGGATGTTAAATTCATGCATTGCCTGCCGGCTTATCACAACACTGAAACAAAGGTTGGCAAATCCGTTATCGAAGCTTATCCGGAACTCAAGGACGGGATCGAAGTCACGGAAGAAGTATTTGAGTCTCCTGCTTCTATCGTGTTCCAGCAAGCTGGCAACAGACTTCCGACAATTAAAGCTGTGCTCGTTTCTTCTTTAGCATAGTTAACAATTTTTAACGGCTTCTCCTTTTTGGGGAAGCCGGTTTCATTTTCTCAGGCTCAACTCTCCAAAGAATGGTTTAATATTGGGCTATCGAAAATATAAGAACTGGGCGATTGACGCCCAAATTTTTTGGAAAACGAAAATGCCTATACCAATTACCGTAAGAGGAGCTCAGTTGTTGAAGGCAGAACTCAACAGACTGAAGACCCAGGATCGTCCCGCTGTTGTTCAGGCGATTGCGGAGGCCCGTGAGAAGGGCGACCTCTCTGAAAATGCCGAGTACGATGCAGCTAGAGAGTCTCAGGCTTTTATTGAAGGAAGAATTGCTGAGTTAGAGAGCAAAATCTCTCAGTTTCAGATTATTGATCCGGCAGCTTTGGAAGGAACGGAAAAAGTCGTATTCAGTGCTACCGTTACCATTGAAGACGTTGAAACCGGTATTCAACAGCGTTTCCAAATCGTCGGTAATGATGAAAGTGATACAAAGAACAATCGCATCTCTATTGCCAGTCCGATTGCACGCGCAATGATTGGCAAGACAATCGGCGATGTAGCTGAGGTTCAAGCTCCGGGCGGAGTCAGCGAATACGAAATCATTGACATCGAATATATCTAGGCAATTGAGATTCACGCAAATGAAAACGGCATTCACTCGAATGCCGTTTCGTTTAGGTTAAAGAAATTATTTAGAGAAGCCTTTTCTGGCTAGCCGTTTTCCAAGAGGAGTCCCTTTTTCGCCGACGGCTTTAACCTGTCCCTTCGGAGTTTTGCCTTTCTTTACCGTGGAGGCCCAGGGCAGACTCTTTGCTTTGCCTTTCTTTTCAGCCTGAATGATTTCAGTCAAACGTTTCCTTTGGTTTCTGGCCTTAGCGCCGGTTTTTCTTTCTTTTTTCTCTGCCGGGGCTTTTTCGGCCGGCGCTTCTTTTTTGTCTTTATCCGGGTTCGGACGATAAAGAACAAAAAGTTTGCCGATCAATTGGACTTTTGCAGCGCCTAATTCTTCTGCTAATGTTTCGTAGATTTCTACACGTTCTTCGCGATCATCGCTGGGTACACGAACCTTGATCAGTTCATGAGCATCGAGGGCACGGCTAACTTCTTTTTTTACTGCTTCTGTCAGGCCGGAGGCACCGAGTAAAACTACAGGGTCTAAATGGTGAGCAGCCGCCCGAAGTGTGATACGCTCATCGCGAGGTAACTTTAATTGTGCCATGATAGTCACATCTCCTATGAATTTTTTTAGAGTGTAAACCGATGCCTGTCTCAGAAAAAAAACTTCGATCTAATCCTGCCTGGATTAAACGTCATATCAATGATCCTTTTGTAAAGCAGTCAGTAAAAGACGGTTATCGGGCACGCTCTGTCTATAAATTAATTGAACTTAATGATAAAGATAAAATCATTAAAAAAGGAATGACGGTTGTCGATTTGGGAGCCGCTCCAGGGTCTTGGAGTCAAGTTGTCAAAGAAAAACTCATGGGTTCTGACGGAAAAATTCAAGGACGCGCCATCGCTTTGGATATTCTGCCGATGGACCCAATCGAAGGAGTGAACTTTATTCAGGGAGACTTCCGTGAACAGGAAGTTGCAGATCAGCTTACCGAACTTCTTCAAGGAGAAAAAGTTGATGTTGTACTTTCTGACATGGCCCCGAATCTTTCCGGCGTGGCAGCTGCAGACGCCGCACGTTGTTTGCTTCTGAACGAATTGGCACTCGATTTTGCCAAAGAAAATCTTAAGAAAAACGGAACGTTTGTCTGTAAAGTATTCCAAGGAAGCGGATACTCTCAATTCGTAGAACAATGCAAGAAGTTGTTTAAGAAGGTTGCTTCTCGTAAGCCGGAAGCGTCCAGAACTTCTTCTGCGGAAGTTTATATCGTTGCGCGGGACTTAAAGTAACTAGACCTTAGCAGCCTGACGGCCGGCATTGACGCCGGCTTTTTGCTTATCGCTGAGTCGTTTACCTTGTCGGATCGATTTTGCTAAACTCCTTTTCCTAAGTAAAAGCTACTCTTTTCTTCATTCTCCATCTTCATTGGATTTTTGTTTTATGAGCCAAGATTTCGTTCATCTGCGCATGCATTCGGAGTATTCCTTTCGCGACAGTACCATTCGCCTGAAACAGGTGGTACATAAAGCGACGGCCGCAGGAATGAAAGCTTTAGCATGTACGGATGCAGGATCAATTTTCGGCGGCGTTACCTTTTATAAGGCTTGTCTGGGGCAAGGTTTAAAACCAATTATCGGTGTAGATGCATGGATAAGGAACCCATCGGACGCTCATCATCCGTCCAAACTTCTTTTGCTTTGTGCAAATGCACACGGTTATCACACCCTTTGTGACTTGCTGACAAAAGCTTGGTTAGAAAATCAGGTTGATGAAAAAGGGCTGATTGAAGAAGAATGGCTGACGGAAGAAAACTGCGAAGGGCTTATTGCTATTTCCGGATTTCATGAAGGCGCAATCGGACGTTCTTTACTGAACAATAAAAATTTCTCGGCAGAAGAAGAAGCGGAAAAACTTCACTCTATTTTCAAAGACCGGCTTTATCTTGAACTTCAAAGAGCAGGGCGCAAGTTTGATGAGGAGCTAGTCACCGAGACGATTAAACTGGCAAATAAGCTAAAGCTTCCCGTGGTCGCCACGCATCCTATTCAGTTCCAAGAAGCCGACGGATATCTTGATCACGAGATCCGCTGTTGCATTGCTCAGGGGACAACGCTGGCTAATCCTAATCGAGTAAAAGAATATACGGAAGAACAGTATTTCAAAACCAAAGAAGAAATGCTGGAGCTCTTTAAAGACATCCCCAGTGCGATTGAAAATACCGTTGAAATAGCCAAACGCTGCAATTTCATGATGAAACTCGGTAAGCCCCAGCTTCCGTTGTTCGAAACGCCTGACGGGATTTCTTTAGACGACTACATGGCGCAGCTTTCCAGAGAAGGCCTGGAAATGCGCTTGAAGATTCTCTATCCGGATGAGGCTAAGAGAGACACTGAAAGACCAAGATATGTTGAGCGCCTAGAAAGAGAAATCGGCGTTATTCAAAAGATGGGTTTTTCCGGTTACTTCCTTATCGTTCAGGACTTCATCCGTTGGGCTAAAAGTCACGGCTGTCCGGTCGGTCCGGGCCGCGGATCCGGAGCCGGCTCTCTGGTTGCTTTTTGCTTGGAAATTACGGACTTGGATCCTCTCGAATTCAGTTTGCTGTTTGAGCGATTCTTGAATCCTGAACGCGTCTCCATGCCTGACTTTGACGTGGACTTTTGCCAGAATAACCGCGGCCGAGTGATCGAATATGTAAAACAGAAATACGGTTCTGATGCGGTGAGCCAGATCGCGACATTCGGTACCATGGCGGCAAAAGGTGTTATCAAGGATGTCGGCCGTGTTCTTGACTTTCCCTATAACCAATGCGACTTACTGACACGTCATATTCCTTCTAATCCCGGGCAGCAAGTTTCTTTGGAACAGGCCATTGAAAGTGAACCCGAATTCAAAGCCATTATCAGCAACTCTCCCGAGCTAAAACCTTTAGTAGCTTCTGCTATTAAGCTCGAAGGCTTGTGCCGAAATATCGGTATTCATGCCGGTGGCGTGCTGATTGCCCCGGGAAAACTCACCGACTTTTGTCCGCTTTATGCCGCTGATATGCTTCCGGAAAACGTCATCAGTATGTATGACAAAAAGGGAGTGGAAGAAGTCGGTCTGGTTAAGTTTGACTTCCTTGGTTTAACCACTCTTACCATTGTGGCAAGAGCATTGGATTACATCGAAAAAAATACGGGCAAACGTCCTGATATCGAACATTTGCAGCCAACGGATAAGAAGGTTTACGACAAAATCTTTAAACCTGCGGATACCGCGATGGTATTCCAGTTTGAATCACCGGGCATGCGCGACATTATGGTCCGTTCCGTTCCGACTAAGCTTTCTGACCTTATCGCTCTGAATGCTCTTTATCGCCCGGGTCCGATGGCTTTGGCAGATGACTTTATTGAGCTCAGAAAAGGCGGCGAGAAGAAGCCGGAGTATGCAGATGATCGACTGATTCCTGTTTTGGAAGAAACGGTCGGAATCATGATTTATCAGGAACAGGTGATGCAGGTCGCGCAGATTATCGCCGGCTATTCACTTGGCGGTGCTGATATTCTTCGCCGTGCCATGGGTAAGAAAGATGCTGCGGAAATGGAACGGCAGTCTAAGATTTTCTTGGAAGGAGCTGTCAAGAACGGGGTAAAAGAAGAGGTAGCCGAAGAGCTCTTCAATAAGATGAGGAAGTTCGCGGAATACGGTTTCAACAAGTCTCACGCTGCTGCTTACTCTTACGTGGCTTACCAAACCGCGTGGCTTAAATGCTATTACCCGGCAGAATTTATTGCCGCTAACCTTTGTGAAGTCATGTTGAACTCCACGAAGTTATTTGATTACATAGCAGATGCCCAACGTCATGGCATAAAGGTTCTGCCGGTCGATATTAACGCAAGCGAGTTTTACTTTACCGCTCCTGATTCCAAGACTATTCGTTTTGGAATGGGCGCATTGAAAGGCATGGGAGAGGGCCCGGCCAATGCGATTGTGGAAGAGAGAACCAAGAACGGTCCTTTCAAAGACATGGAAGATCTGGTCAGCCGATTGGGAACTAAAGTTATGTCTCGAAAGGTTTTGGAAGTTCTGAGTACGATTGGAGCGTTCGATTCAATCGATCCGAACCGCAGAATGTGGCTGGAAAACGTTCCGCAGATTTATCGGTCGGCTCAAGAAAATGAAGAAAATGCCGATCAGATGGGTTTGTTCGGGGAAGAAAGCTCTGAGATGAGCACCGAGTTGGTTCAGTACAAGCCCTGGGACACGCTCGAGAGAATGAAGAAAGAAAAGAGCATCATCGGTTTCTTCTTTACCGGCTCTCCGATGGATGCTTGCCGGGAAGAAATCAAAGACCATTTCGGCGGTCTGACCATTAAAGAATGTCCTCTGGATACTCAAACCAAGTTCAGTAACTTTAAAGGCTTCGGAGTAGTTTCCAGCATCAATTTCGGTGTCAGTAAAACCGGCAACCACTTCTGTAAATTAAATATCGATGACGGATTGCATCGTTACGAAATGAGAACTTCGCAGGAACTCTATGAGTTCTGCAAGAAAGAGGTTTCAGTCGATGAAGTGTATATGGTCGAAGGAACGGTCGTCTACAACGATCAATCTAATGTTTTCTCTTGGAATCTGAAATCCATGCGTCCGATTAGTGAAATCAGAGCATCTCACGGAGCGAAGCTGCAGCTGGTTCTAGATAAAAAGGGAAAAATGAGCGAGTTAAAAGCACTGATTGAAGAACTTTCCGTTCATCCGTCTTCTTTGAGAACTACTCCGATTGAAATTAAAGTAAGAGAAGGTGACACAGAAGTCTGCATCCCGTTGCCGGCCAACTTCTCTGCGCTATTATCAGGAGCGAACCTTTCAAAAGTTGAAAACTCGGATTTGATAAAACAGGCGAAGATTAACTATAAGTAGTTTGCAAAAATTCATCTCCTAATTCGAGGCTGGATCTTGAAAAAGCCTCGAACAACCACAACATAATTACAAGTGGGATATTTCTTGCTTTGTGTTGATAGATAGAATTTTTCGATAATGTTATTGTCATAATCTTTTGTTAGTTTTTGATGTAACGATTGAATATCTTCATTAAATCGAAGCAAGCAAGCTTCATTGTTTGAGGTGAAACTTTGAATAATAAAAATTTATTTGCGAAGGCAGCTATCTGGATTGTCATCGCTTTTGTGTTGTTTACCGTCTTCAAGCAGTTTGACGGCGCAAAACGCCTTGCGTCCTCTGAGCAGACTACAAGCTACACCCAATTTATGGATGAAGCTAAAGACGGCAAGATTAAACGTGTCGACGTCCAAGGAAGAACTCTTACAGTAACCCCCGTGGAGGGAGCCTCTTATAAGATTACGGCTCCGGGAGATCTCTGGATGGTCGAAGATCTCAGAAAGGCAGGAGTCCAGGTTTACGGACAGCCGGATGAGGAACAGAGCTTCTTAGCGACTCTCTTTATTTCTTGGTTCCCAATGCTTCTCTTGATCGGCGTGTGGATTTTCTTCATGCGTCAGATGCAAGGCGGCGGAAAAGGCGGTGCCTTCAGCTTTGGTAAGTCCAAGGCTCGAATGCTCGACAGCACCAACAATAATATTACCTTTGCTGATGTCGCCGGCTGCGATGAGGCAAAAGAGGAGGTTACGGAGCTTGTAGACTTCCTAAAAGACCCGACCAAGTATCAAAGGCTCGGTGGAAGAATTCCCCGCGGTGTTCTTTTGGTTGGCTCTCCCGGTACAGGTAAAACGTTATTGGCAAAAGCTATCGCCGGTGAAGCAAAGGTTCCGTTCTTTACGATTTCCGGCTCTGATTTCGTGGAAATGTTCGTCGGTGTGGGTGCCGCTCGTGTCCGCGATATGTTTGAAAATGCTAAGAAGAATTCTCCCTGTATCATCTTCATTGATGAAATTGATGCGGTCGGCCGTCAGAGAGGTGCCGGTTTAGGCGGCGGCAACGATGAAAGAGAACAGACACTTAACCAGATGCTTGTGGAAATGGACGGCTTCGATACCGGTTCCGGTGTTATCGTCATTGCTGCAACAAACCGTCCTGACGTTTTGGATCCGGCTTTATTGCGTCCGGGCCGTTTCGACAGACAAGTTGTAGTTCCGCTTCCTGATATCCGTGGCCGTGAGCAGATTTTGAAAGTTCACATGAGAAAAATTCCTGTCGGTGCTGATGTGGACGAAGAAATTCTTGCCCGTGGAACCCCCGGGTTCTCCGGCGCTGACTTGGCTAACCTTGTTAACGAAGCTGCCTTGTTCGCTGCACGCAGAAACGGTAAAGTCGTGGCCATGGAAGACTTCGAACGCGCCAAAGATAAAATCATGATGGGTGCCGAAAGAAAAGGCATGGCCATGAACGAGGAAGAGCGCAAAAATACGGCTTACCATGAAAGCGGACACGCTTTGGTTGCCCGTTTAATGCCGAAGAGCGACCCTGTTCATAAAGTTACGATTATTCCGCGCGGAAGAGCTCTTGGTTTGACCATGCAGCTTCCGGCAGAAGACCACTACTCTTACGATAAGCAGTATTTGCTTACTCGTATTGCCATTCTTTTCGGCGGCCGTATTGCTGAAGAGGTCTTTATGCATCAAATGACTACAGGTGCCTCTAATGACTTCGAAAGAGCGACTCAGATGGCTCGCGATATGGTTATGAGATACGGCATGAGCGATGCTTTGGGGCCAATGGTTTACGCAGAAAACGAAAACGAAGTT
Organism: uncultured Turicimonas sp.; assembly: GCF_902477955.1. NCBI lineage: Bacteria > Pseudomonadati > Pseudomonadota > Betaproteobacteria > Burkholderiales > Sutterellaceae > Turicimonas > uncultured Turicimonas sp. The sequence continues at coordinate 15,186 of NZ_CABSJB010000008.1, forward strand.
TTCTTGGGACGCTCTGTTACTCAGACTAAGCATGTTTCTGAAGAAACAATGCGCAAGGTTGATGCTGAAGTTCGCCGCATTATCGATGAACAGTATGCGATTGCCAGAAAGCTTATCGAAGAAAACCAAGATAAGATGCACAAAATGGCCAAAGCCCTTTTGGAATGGGAAACTATTGACGCTGCACAGATTGACGACATTATGGACGGAAGAGATCCGAGACCCCCTAAACAGCTTCACAAAAAAGCTGCTAAGAAGGATGACGATGTTATTGATGCTGAAGCAACCGAAATCAAAGAGCCCGTATCTGAAGCTTCTTCTGAGACTGTTTCTGAAACTCCTGCGGCTTCTGGAGCCGGAGAGGAGAAAAAGCCTGAGGCTTCTGATGCACCGAAGTCAGCAATTGAAGAGCTGGCTGACGATGATAAAAAAGATCAGCCGAACAAGTAAAATTGTCTTAACTTAGATTCAGGAGGCTGCTAAGGCGGCCTTCTTTTATTCGTGATGAAAGAAATGGCAGAAGAATTCCTAACTGACGAAGATGATGACGAGGAAGAAATAAAAATTCCGGAAATCAAAGGTTCGAAGAACTACATGACGCCGGCTTGCTATCATCGTTTGCTTGATGAGAGACAAAGGTTAGTTAAAGTCGAGCGACCGGAGGTTGTTCAGGTGGTTTCTTGGGCAGCTTCCAACGGAGATAGAAGTGAGAACGGAGACTACCTTTATGGCAAGAAGAGACTTCGTGAAATCGATCGAAGAATTCGGTTTTTGAATAAACGTTTGGAAAACAGCGAAGTTGTCGATCCGGCTACGCGGCCGCCGACAGATCAAGTATTTTTTGGCGCCACGGTGCTGTTTAGCGATGAAGACGGCAACGAATCAAAAATTAGAATCGTTGGAATTGACGAGGCCGATGCGACTGTGGGAGATGTGTCTTGGATTTCTCCGATTGCTCGAGTTTTCTTGAAAAAATCAGAAGGAGATACTGTTTTACTGCCTACTCCTAAAGGAGTCAAGAAGCTCGATATTCTCGAGGTAACCTATGTAGGGAATCCCCCGGGAACGCCTCATCAGCTTTGATTTGAGCCAAAAACCGGCCTTTAAGATGTCGGTTTTTGAAACTGAAGAAATACGAAAATTCAATAAGTTGTAACTGTAAAAACAGTTGGACTCATCCATTTTTGTTCTAGAATTGCACGGTCTATAAAGGACCTTTATTTTTTATTTTATGGAGTGGCCGGTAAAGCCATGGAAACAGAACAATATTTATCAGACTTTGACTTTGAGCTTCCCGAAGAGCTCATTGCGCAATTCCCGCTCGCAGACCGCACGGCATCTCGACTTCTTCATGTTTCCAAAGACGGAAAGATAGAAGACTTAACTTTCAGAGATATCTTAAAGTTGCTGAGAAAAGACGATCTTCTCGTGTTTAACAACACTAAAGTTATTAAGGCTCGTCTTAACGGCAATAAAGAATCCGGAGGTGCGGTCGAAGCGATGCTCGAAAGAATCCTCGGAGAATATGAAGTTCTAACAATGCTTCGTTCAAGCAAGTCTCCGAAACCCGGCACGAAACTCTTTTTTGTCAAAGATGGAGTGGAAGGAAGGGCAGAAGCAGAGGTCACGGGCCGTCAAGGGGAATTCTTTCTCCTGAAATTTACCGAGCCTGTTCTCGATGTTTTAGAAAAATTCGGAAAGGTGCCGCTGCCTCCTTATATCACGCATGCAGCTTCTAAATCGGACGAATCCAGATACCAGACGGTCTATGCAAAAGAGCCGGGAGCGGTTGCTGCGCCTACCGCAGGACTTCACTTTACGGATGAACTGCTTAAAGACATCAAGGCTTTAGGATGTGAAGAAGTCTTTGTGACCTTACACGTAGGGGCCGGAACCTTTCAGCCCGTTCGTTCAGAAAAATTATCTGAACATAAAATGCATTCCGAGTGGTATCACATTGATCAAAAAACAGCAGATGCCATAAACAAAGCACTTAAGGAAGGAAGAAGAGTGGTTTGCGTCGGCACAACAAGTTTGCGCGCTGTTGAATCAGCTGCTGCACTTGAAGAAGACAACCAAGTCAAAGCTGGAATACACGAGACGCGCCTCTTTATTAAGCCCGGGTATAAATTCAAAGTATGCGGAGCTATGGTCACGAACTTCCACTTGCCCAAATCAACCCTCGTGATGTTGGTCAGCGCATTATCCGGAAAAGATGAAATTTTTAAAGCTTACAAGCATGCCGTAGAAGAAAAATACAGATTCTTCAGTTACGGAGACGCTTGTTTCTTGGAGAAAAAGGAAACTGTATGAGTTTGACTTTTCATTTACATAAAACTCATGGAAAAGCCCGAAGAGGCGAGATGCATTTGAACCACGGGGTGGTCCAAACTCCGGTGTTCATGCCTGTAGGCACTTACGGTACCGTCAAGGCTATGTCTCCTCTTGAATTAAATGAGATCGGCTCCCAAATTATTTTAGGTAATACCTTCCATCTGTGGCTGCGTCCCGGTCTGGAGGTCATCGAACAGCACGGTGGCCTTCATAAGTTCATGGGTTGGGAAAAGCCGATTCTTACTGACTCAGGCGGATTTCAAGTCTTTTCTCTTGGCAAATTGAGAAAAATTACCGAAGAAGGCGTTAAGTTTGCTTCTCCGATTAACGGTGAAAGACTTTTCTTAACTCCGGAAGTCTCGATGGAGATTCAAAAGGTCCTCAATTCAGATATCGCAATGATTTTTGATGAGTGTACGCCATATGAAATCGACGGCAGACCCGCAACTGAAAAAGAAGCTGCGGACTCTATGAGACTTTCTTTGAGGTGGGCCGAGCGCTCCAAGAATGCTTTCGTAAAACTTCAGAACCCTAATGCACTTTTCGGCATCGTTCAGGGCGGAATGTTTGAGAAACTCAGAGATGAATCTCTTGAAGGCCTGATGAAGATTGGTTTTGACGGTTACGCTATTGGCGGTCTTTCTGTCGGAGAACCTAAGGAAGATATGATGCGCATTCTTGACCATATGAGCGAAAGAATGCCTGCAGATAAGCCGCATTATCTGATGGGGGTCGGAACACCCGAAGATTTGGTAGAGGGCGTCAAGAGAGGGATTGACATGTTTGACTGCGTTATGCCTACACGTAACGCTCGTAACGGTTGGCTTTTCACTCGCTACGGTGATATTAAGCTAAGAAATGCCCGCTATAAGAATGATTTGAGACCTTTGGATGAAACTTGCGACTGCTATTGCTGCAGAAATTTCTCAAGGGCATATTTGCATCATTTGCAGAAGGTCAATGAAATTTTGGGGGCACGTCTCAATACGATTCATAACCTTCATTTCTATCTCAATCTTATGCAGGAAATCAGAGACGCATTGGATAACGATACGTTTGACGAATGGTGCGAAAAATTCGCAGAGGATAGAAAGAGAGGAATTGAATAATTTCTAATTAACTCAACTCCTTTATAATTCCCAAGTTAATTATTAATGCACCAGTCGGTGATGGAGATTTAAATTGTTTTTTATTAGTGATGCATATGCCCAAGCAGCCGGAGCTCAGCCTGGTGGCCTTGAAAGCATGATGTCCTCTTTCGGCGTAATGCTTTTGATTTTTGTTGTTTTCTGGTTCTTGCTCATCCGTCCTCAGCAAAAGAGACAAAAAGAACATAAGAAGATGATTGATGCTTTGACCATTGGTAATGAAGTTGTTACAGCCGGCGGCATCATGGGTAAGATCGTTGAAGCCGATGAAAACTATCTTGTTCTTCAGATCGCTTCCGTCGACGACAAACCTGTGACTATCACTTTCCAGCGTTTAGCTGTTCAAGCAGTTCTTCCTAAGGGAACAGTCAAGTTCTAAAAGCTGCTCACTCAGCCCTCGAATGAGGGCTTTTGTTGTATTTATTTTTAGTGGTCTAATCCCTCCCAACCATGAATCGATATCCTATTTGGAAGTATGTTCTGATTGCGGTGATCCTTATTGTCGGTTTGGTTTACACCTTGCCGAACTTTTATGGTGAATCGCCTGCCGTTCAGGTAAGCCCAGGCAAGGCAACTGCAAAAGTAACGGAAAATACTCTCAAGACTGTTGAAGACGCGTTAAAAGCGGCTCAAATTTCTCCTAACGGTGTGTTCTTCGAACAAGGTGCTCAGCAAAACTCCATCAGAGTTAGATTTGCGCCGACTGAAGGCGAGCTTCAGCTCCGTTCCAAAGAAGTTATTGACAAAGCTCTTAACCCCGATCCAAAAGATCCAACATACATTGTTGCTCTTAACCTTGTTCCAAACACTCCGCAGTGGCTCTTAAGTATTAATGCTTTGCCGATGTACTTAGGCCTTGACCTTCGCGGCGGTGTTCACTTCCTTTTGGCTGTCGATATGGAAGCAGCCGTTTCAAAGAGAATTGAAGCTGCAGTCGGCGATGTAAGAACATTCTTAAGAGAAAAGAAGATTAGACACGCCGGTATTACACGCAGCGGAAATAACATCGAAATCCTCTTCAGAAGTGAAGCAGAACAAAGAGCTGCTTACGATGTACTGAGAGACCATGCGTCCGATATGCAGTACGAAGAACTGCCGGGAAGCGGTAATCGTTACATCATTCGAGGAACAATGTCTCAAAAGGCAATGTCTGACGTTCAGGAATATGCCTTGAAGCAGAACGTTGCTACTCTTCATAACAGAATTAATGAACTTGGCGTGGCAGAGCCTGTAATTGCTCAGCAGGGTGCAGACCGTATTGTTGTTCAGCTCCCGGGCGTTCAGGATACAGCAAAGGCTAAAGACATTCTTGGTCGTACAGCTACTTTGGAAGTGCGTATGGTCGACGATAGTCCGGAGGCAATGAACTCTCTTGCCCAAGGAACAGTTCCTTTCGGTACTGAAAAATACAAAGATCGAGAAGGCAGAGAAATTCTCGTCAAGCGTGAAGTCATCCTCACCGGTGAAAACTTAAATGACGCTCAGCCGGGATTCGACAGCCAGACTCAAGAACCGACGGTTAACTTGACCTTAGACAATAAGGGCGCAAGAAAGTTCAAAGACGTTACTCGTGAAAATGTCGGTAAGAGAATGGCTATCATCCTTTTCGAAAAAGGTAAAGGTGAGGTCGTCACCGCTCCGGTTATTCGTCAGGAAATCGGAGGCGGACGCGTCCAAATCTCCGGAAGAATGACCACTGTTGAGGCAACGGATACTGCTTTGTTGTTAAGAGCCGGTTCTTTGGCTGCTCCGATGGAAATCATTGAAGAAAGACTGGTTGGTCCGAGCCTTGGTGAAGAAAATATTAAAGCTGGCTTTAAATCTACTTTATGGGGTTTCATCGCCGTTTCCGTCTTCATGATTATTTACTACCATTTGTTTGGTGTAATTTCCGCAATAGCTTTGACCTGCAACTTATTCTTGCTGGTTGCCATCTTGTCTATGCTCCAAGCAACTCTAACGTTGCCGGGTATTGCCGCTATGGCCTTGACCCTTGGTATGGCTGTTGACGCTAACGTGCTTATTAACGAACGTATTCGCGAAGAACTGAGAGTGGGACGTACACCTCAACAGGCAATCTCCGAAGGTTACGGAATGGCTTTTAATACCATTTTGGACTCCAACATTACGAGCTTGATTGCCGGTGTTGCGCTGCTGATCTTTGGTTCCGGTCCGGTCAGAGGCTTTGCGGTTGTTCACTGTTTAGGTATTCTTACTTCTATCTTTACTGCCGTGATGGTATCTAGAGCAATTGTTAATCTCTACTATGGTCGCCGTAAGAAACTTACTAAGCTTTCAATTGGTCAGGTTTGGATCCCTGATGCAGAAAAAACTAAAAAGGGAGCCTAATCATGGAGCTGTTTAAGATTCATAAAACGATTCCATTCATGAAGTATTCAAAAATTTTGAATGCGATATCGTTTATTTCATTTTTTATTGCAGTTGCTCTTCTGGTCATTAAAGGCTTAGCCTTCTCCATTGAGTTTACGGGCGGTTTGGTAATGGAAGTTAATTACCCGCAAGCTGCGCCGATTCAGCAAATCCGTACGGATTTGGAAAAAGTCACGGGCGGTGAGGTTCAGGTTGTTAACTTTGGTACAGCCAGGGACGTTCAAATTCGTCTTCCTCTGAAAGGGGATAAGACCTCTGCACAGATGAGCGCCGAAGTTATGGAAGTGATTCATCAGCACGATGCTAAAGCCGAGTTGAGACGAACTGAATTCGTCGGTCCTCAGGTTGGTGAAGAATTGGCAACTGACGGCTTAACAGCACTCTTGCTTGTGATAATTGGTATCATGGTCTACTTAGCGTTCCGTTTTGAATGGAAATTCGCTGTGGCAGCCATTATCGCTAACTTCCACGACGTGATTTTGGTGCTTGGGTTCTTCTCTTTATTCCAATGGGAGTTCTCCTTGCCAGTGCTGGCTGCGGTACTGGCCGTTCTTGGTTACTCCGTTAACGAATCCGTAATTATTTTCGACCGCTGCCGAGAATGCTTCAGAAAGATTCGAAAGGGAACACCGGTAGAAATTGTTAATACGGCTATTACCCAGACTATATCCAGAACGATCATTACTCACTCCTCGACATTGATGGTGACTTTAGCGATGTTTTTCTTCGGAGGTCCTGCGCTCCACTACTTCGCTTTAGCTTTAACTATTGGTATTTTGTTGGGTGTGTACTCTTCAGTATTCGTTTCTGCGGCTATCGCTCTCTACTTAGGAGTTAAGAGGGAGGACTTAGTCAAGAAAGTCAGAAAAGACGAAATTACTGACATGGTTCCATAATATTTGATACCCACTTCGTTTTTAAAAGGGAGGCTTCTGCCTCCCTTTGCGCTATTGTGAAGGAACGGAGGATTTATGAGAACAGGGCTGAGATGGTTCAAATTTGCAATAAGCAAAATTTCTGATTTCAGAGGAAGGGCAGGGAGATCAGAATTTAATTGGTATGTATTGTTCTTTGTTCTCTTTGCGGCCTTATGCTTTGGCCTGGATACAATAGTTTCGGATTATCCGATTATCGTTTCGATTTATTTTGCCCTTGCCATCGTGCCCTCAATTCTCTTGGTTATTCGCCGACTCCATGACATAGGACACTCAGGTTATTGGTGCATTGTGTTTTTTATGTTTCCTCCGCTAATGCTTTATCTAATGTTCGCACCTTCAGATAAAGAACCAAATCAATTCGGTTTTACGGAACGGTTAGTCAATGACTCTCCTAAACCTTTTAAGCCATTGGATGAAGGAAACGGATTCGAAGAACTAACAGATAACGGGTCGAAAAGAAAAAACGGAGAGCCTTATCAGCCTTAAAGCTGTTTAAGAGTCAGTTCAAGAGGTAATCTGACTTCTTATTCCGGAACGAAGGAAGCGTGTTGTTCTTCGGGTAAAATCCAATAATACCTATAACTCAATGCAATAATATTTTCTCAATATCAAGTGACGGAGGGAATTATGTCTAAGAAAAAAGATATTTCCAAAAAAGAAATCAAAAAAAGAATTAAGTTAGAAGACAAAATTTTTAAACTGATTCTTAAATCACGCTCTAAAAAGCATCCTCTTGATGAACAGCTGTATGCTGTAATCGACTTTCTTGAACAGCTTCAGTACAGCCTTAAGGAGTTGGTTAAAGAGGATGAACAGAAAGAGCAAGCTGAAACTGAAAAACTCATCCAAGAGGAACTTCCTGAACCGGAGGCGAGAGAAGAAATCAAGGAAGAGCCAAAAGCCGAAGTTAAAGAAGAAGTAGTTGAGGCTGCCCCGTCTGCAGAGACGCCTGCAGCGGCAGTCAAAGAAGTTAAGAAGTCTTCTAAGAGAAAAGGAAGAAAACAGATTAGAAGAAGAAAGTAGAATATAAAAAATCCGCCGATTTGGCGGATTTTTTATGAGTTAATCTACATTGAAGCCGTTTTTACGTGCTGCTATGAGGGCCTCAGTCCTATTTTTGGCATTAAATGCTCGGTAAATAGCTGCGACATGAGTCTTAATGGTTCCCTCGGAGAGTTCCATTTTTTTGCAGATAGTCTTAATTGAATCTCCTTGGCTAAGCAGTTTAAGAACTTGACATTGCCTTGGAGTTAAGTGCACGGAGGAGCTCGGGTTTTCAAGCGGCTGCTGAGGATTCATTCCTACAGACTGCTGTTGAGAGAGAACTTTGGATGGGATATAAACACCGCCTTCAAGCACAAAGCTAATTGCATGTTTAAGGAGTGTAGCATCCAAGGATTTAGGAACGTAACCTGCAGCACCGGCCGATAGGCTCTTCAAAATACTGTCCGGATCGACTACCCCTGATAACACAAGAATTTTCAGAGCAGGATATTCAGATAATAATTGTTCAAGTAATCCGGTACCGCTTGAGTCAGGTAAGCATAAATCTAAAATCATCAAGTCTGCGGAATCACCAAATTTGTTTGCTAACTCACGCGCATCTCTTGCCGAAGATCCTGTATAAATTTGGACTTCCGGGTACATGCTTTTTAATAACGCGCTCATTGCTGTGGTGATCAGAGAATGGTCATCTACCAACAACACCAAATGAGGCTGTTTCATAAATACTTTCTCCTAAATATGCGTGATAGGAACGATTATATAGTAGTGGACTAGCAGATTCTTGGTAACTGTTCTCCGCTTAACCAATCCACCATTCTAGTTCCACCGAACGGCGTTTCCATCTGAACAAAACAGTTCTCATCCTCTACGCAAGTCCCGATTATCTGAGCATTCTTTCCTAAGGGATTTGCACGCATAATTTCCAGCATTTTTTTTGCGTCTTCGGGTCCGCAAATTGCGATAAGCTTTCCTTCATTGGCAACAAATAAAGGATCGAGACCGAGGAATTCACAAGCAGCGGCAACCTGTTCTTTCACCGGAATCTTAGCCTCTTCAATTTTCATTCCGACTTTAGATTGAGTTGCAAGTTCATTAAGTGTGGTACCAAGACCTCCTCGTGTCGGATCACGCATACAGCGTAAAGAAGGAATCTCTTTGACTAATGCTTCTGTCATGGAATTGAGACTTGCGGAATCGCTTTGAATTTCGGTCTCAAAGCCTAAATTGGCTCTTTGACTCATAATGGCAACGCCGTGGTCTCCAATGTCGCCTGACACGGCAATAACGTCGCCTGGTTTGCAGTTTGCTCCGGAAAGGTGAATACCTTTAGGTACAACGCCAACGCCCGTAGTGTTGATGTAAATGCCGTCTCCTTTGCCTTTTTCAACTACCTTGGTATCACCGGTCACAATATAGACTCCGGCTTTCTTGGCCTCTTCGGCCATGCTCTTCACAATCTTTTCCAGATCGGCTAAAGGGAAACCTTCTTCGAGAATAAAACCTGCGCTTAAGTAAAGAGGTTTCGCACCGCACACGGAAACATCGTTAACGGTTCCATGAACGGATAATGAACCGATATCACCGCCGGAGAAAAAAATGGGAGAAACGACATGAGAGTCGGTCGCCATCACGATGTGACCCTCAGGGGTTGGAAGATATGCCCCGTCATCGCCTTGCATGAGATATTCATTATTGAAGTACTTGGCAAAGAGTTCGGAGATTAGCTGTGCGCTGGCTTTGCCGCCTGCGCCATAGTTCATTTCGATTTTTCCGTTTTTAATGTTCAGCGGACGGACATAATGTTTCTTTTTTTCTTGCATTTTATTTGTACCGATACTGGCTATTTCTTTGTTCTTCTTCCGTAAGTGTAATAAGCTGCGCAGGCACCCTCAGTGGAGACCATGCAGCTTCCGATTGGAGTTTCCGGCGTGCAGACGGTTCCGAAAGCACGGCAGTCTGACGGATGCTTTTCTCCTCGCAGAATTGCGCCGCATTCGCATGCTTTGTTGTCCGGGACTCTGCGGTAGGGAAGATCAAAACGTTTTTCTGCATCAAAGAAGGCATAGTCTTCACTTAGCTTTAGAGCGGAATAGGGAACGCTTGAGAGGCCTCGCCACTCAAAAGAGTCTCTGATATCAAAAACTTCCTTCATTAGATTGATAGCTTTAACGTTGCCTTCGGGTTTGACCGCGCGAATGAATTCGTTTTCAACTTCCGCTCTTCCGTCATTAATTTGCTTAATGAGCATAAGAATCGCTTGAAGCATGTCTAATGGTTCAAAACCTGCGACCACAACGGACTTTTTATATTTCTCAGCCAACTCCTTGTAGGGATCAGATCCGATAATAGTGGAGACATGAGCGGGGCCGACAATCCCGTCAATTTTGACACCGTTCGGATTGTTCAGAATATGCTTCATGGCCGCTGGAGTTAAAACATGGTTGCAGAACACTGAGAAATTCTTAATATTTTCTGCTTTTGCCTGTTTTAGAACGACCGCTGTAGGCGGCGTTGTTGTTTCGAATCCTATAGCAAAAAAGACAACTTCTTTGTCCGGGTTTTCTTTTGCAATCCTGTATGCATCGCTGACGGAATAGACCATGCGGATATCTGCACCTTGAGCTTTCGCCTTCATCATGGAAATTCCGCCGGATGCCGGTACTCGCATGGTGTCTGCATAAGTACACAAAATAACATGATGCTTAACGGCTAGCTCAATTGCAGAGTCAATTCGTCCGATTGGCATGACGCAAACGGGACAGCCCGGACCGTGAATCATTTCTACATTCTTCGGAAGAATATTTTCTAAGCCGTAACGGCTTAAGACATGAGTATGACCGCCGCAAAATTCCATTAAACGATAGGTACGATCCGGCCTGACTTCTTCCGCAATCTTCTTTGTGATCTCTTTGGCTATTGCCGAGTCGCGATATTCACTAATGTATTTCATAGACTATCTTTAAGCGGAGACCTGAGAATTGAAAAGTTGAATGGTTCTTTGGGCTTCTTCCGGATCGATTTTCTGAAGAGCATAACCGACATGCAGAATGACATAATCACCGACTTGTACATTCTCAATCAAAGCCGTAGAAATTGTTTTCTTAACACCGGCGATTTCTGCGATTGCTTCATCACCGGGAAGCACTTCAATAATTTGTACGGGAACGGCTAAACACATTTTTATTCCTTCTCTATAACATTTGCCATACCGGCGACCCACAGCTGACCGAGAGATAAACCTCCGTCATTGCAAGGGACCTCGGTAGATTCGTAAATTTTTAGCTTTTGGTGCTTCAATGCACTTTTGATTTGTTTCATCATGAGATTATTGAGGCAGCAACCTCCGGAAAAACAGATTTTCGTGATGCCTGTCTTTGAACTTTGTTCAATTAATTCTTCGGCAAGAACGGAAGCAATTGTCGTGTGAAAATCTGCAGCAGCTTCTGCTCTGTCTTGCCTTTGGGCAAGATGAAGAAGAAATTCATCGATATTCAGAATGCCGTTTTCACGTTTGACCATTTCTCTGAAAAAGCGGCCGTTTTTGTTTTTGGCAGCGTATTCCAGTAGAACAGGGGCTTCGCCTTCGTAGGTAGAAAAGTCCTTAACCCGAAGGAGGGCTGCAACCATGTCAAAAAGCCTGCCTAGACTTGAGGACTGTGGAATCGGAAAGTTTGAATCCGTCAGATGAAAAATCATTCGAACATTCCTGTTCGGGAATAATTCCAGAGCCTTTTCGCGGTAACCGTTTTGTGCTAAAAACGCAGCGGCAATTCTCCATCCTTCTTTTGCGCATTTATCTCCGCCCGGAAGAGCAACCGGTTTGAAGTGGCTTAAACGCAAAAAACCGCTCGGATCTACGCGAAGAATTTCGCCTCCCCAGCTGGTACCATCCGTCCCTAATCCAACCCCGTCTAAGGCAACCCCGATTACAGGTTCTTCCAGACCATGCTGAGCCATCACGGAGGCGATATGCGCGTGATGATGCTGGACAGGAAAAAGCTTGGCTCCGTATTTATCCGCTAAATCTTCTGCTAATCGAGTTGAAAAGAAGTCGGGATGAAAATCACAGGCAATAATAGACGGGTGAATATCAAACGTTTCAATCAAATGTTCAATAGCTTTAGATAAAGCCGTGCAATTAGAGACTCTGTCCAAATCTCCAATATGCTGAGAAAGAATCGCATTATCTTCTTTTGAAACACAAGCGGTGTTTTTTAGCCAAGAGCCTGTAGCGATGCAGGAAGGTACTTTCCTCGGCAGCTTAGTGACCTTTGGAACGTATCCGCGGGCTCTTCTTATGATTTTTGTGGGTTCCGAAAGATCGCGGCGGATTACCGAGTCATCGCATCGAATGAGAATATTTCTATTGTGCTCGAGATAAAAATCTGCAATTCCTTGCAGCTGCTCTTCGGCTTCTTTATTGTTAATAACTAGAGGCTCACCTCCTGCATTGGCGCTTGTCATTACGAGATAAAGAGGGACTTCTTCTGAGGCGAGTGGAAAGTGAGGTTGCCGGTTAACTGCCTCAAAAAATAAAAGCCAATGGATGGGTGTGTAAGGGAACATCAGACCAATTGTAGAAAGATCAGGCGCTATCCCATCAAGCAGTTCATCGGCCGCGTCCTTCTTTGGACAAAGAACAATAGGGGCAGCGCTCGATTCCAGAAGATTTTTGGCTTCTTGGTCGATTACAAGAAATTTTTCCGCACTCTTAGCGTTTGCAGTCATGATTGCAAACGGTTTACTCGGTCTGTTTTTTCTTTTGCGAAGTTCTCCGACGGTTTGGGAATTTAACGCATCACAAACTAGATGAAAACCTCCCAATCCTTTGATTGCACCGATTGCGCCTTTTTTTATTAATCTGAAAGTTTCTGCAATCGGGTCGTCGGTCTCTATAAGATTGCCGTCCTTATCTTTCAAAGCTAGTTGAGGCCCACAGTTCCAACAGGCATTTGGCTGAGCATGAAAACGACGGTCAAGGGGATTTGTATATTCTTCATGGCACAAAGGACACATTGGAAAGTCCTTCATACTGGTTTGTGGTCGATCGTAGGGAATATGAGCAGTAATCGTATATCGAGGACCGCAGTGAGTGCAGTTAATAAAAGGATACCGGTACCTTCTGTTGCCGGGATCAACAAGCTCTGTCAGACAGTCTTTGCATACGGCAGCATCGGCAGGAATCGTTGTTTTAACTGCCGAGGATTTGCTTTCAATAATTCTGAAAGAAGAAAACGCCGGACACTCAACGACTTCTTCCTCTAAAGAATCTACTGAAGCAAGAGGAGGCAGTTCTTTTTTGAAGCGTCTGTCAAAGACATCTTGTTGTTCTTTAGTGCCCTGAAGAATAATCTCTACACCTTCTCCGTCGTTTAAAACCGTCCCTTTTAACCCTTCGGAAACAGCAATAACGTATACAAAGGGGCGGAAACCGACTCCCTGAACAGTTCCTCGAACTCGGATTCTTCGGGTGTAGAGATTTGAATCCATATGATTATTTACGATGGCTCTTTAACCAGTCAATCCACTTTTCCATGCCCTCTCCGGTAGTCGAAGAAAGTTCAATGATTTCGATATCCGGATTGACTTGTTTGGCGTACTGTTTGCATTTCTCAACGTCAAAATTGAGATAAGGAAGGAGATCGATTTTTGTCAAAATCATGACTTTTGATGCATTAAACATGTACGGATACTTCAAAGGTTTGTCCTCTCCCTCAGTGACGGAAAGAACGACTACCTTGCATAATTCTCCAAGGTCGAATGCTGCCGGGCAAACAAGATTGCCGACATTTTCGATAAACAGAATGGAATTGTCCTCGGGAATTAATTTTGCTGAGGCGTCTTTAATCATTTCCGCATCTAAATGGCAGTTTTCTCCCGTGTTGATTTGAATAGCACGGCAACCGGTTGCTCTGATTCTTTCCGCATCATTGATAGTCTGCTGGTCTCCTTCGATTACCATCAGAGGGACTTCATTTTTTAAAGCTTCGATTGTCTGACAAAGGAGCGTAGTTTTGCCGCTTCCCGGGCTTGAAACTAAGTTGAGTGCGAGAATATTGTGATCGGCAAAATAATTTCTGTTTTCTGCAGCGACTTTATCGTTTGCTGCCAGAACGTCCATCTCAAGTTTGATTAAACGATCATCTACATCGCTCATGAAATACCTTTTTAGAAATTAAATTATTTTTTAGTTCTATTCGTTAGAAGAATCTAGCTGATTAATTAGCATGATCATGTTCATGGCCATGATCATGATGATGTTCATGGCTGTGTTCGTGGTGGTGTTCATGACCATGATCGTGAGGATGTTCATGGCCGTGGCTATGTTCGTGATCACCATGGTGATGAGCATGAATATGCTGTCCGGATTGATCTAAATCTTCAATTGTTGCGCCTTTGCCGCCGCATCCGCATGTAATACACATATTAACCTCCAAGTGTTACTAATCTTCTGTTTTAAGTTCAAGCTCTGAGACCCTAAATTCGTTGCCACCGTTAATTTTTAACTGATACCCTCCGCAAATAGGACAAGGATCGCCTAAATGATGGAACGGAACTGTTTGAGCACACTTCATACACCAAGCTGTTCCTTCCGGGCGTTCAAGTTCAATTTCTGCTCCTTCCATTACAGTCCCATGAGCAGCGATTGTGAGACTTTGCATCAAGGATTGCAGCTCAACGCCGGCCAGCTCACCGACGATTAATTTAATTTTTGCTACATCCCGATTGTTGTTTTGTTGTGAAACGCCCTCAACAATCTCCACAATGCTCTGTGCCAGGGACATCTCATGCATTTTTATTGACCTCGATATTGATTTGAACACACGGGTCGTAGGAAGAAACCACCAGATAAACCAGTTTTTTTAATTCATCTTCCGACTGTCCTGAAATATCTTTTAAAGAATCATTAAAAGCATGTGTGTCGGTTACATTCAGTTCTGTTGGAGTCAAGATACCGTAATCAGCAATGACGTTTTTTCCTTCTTTTTCTTCCAATTTTGCAAAGTGAAAAAGAACGCCGCGAGAGTTTTGAATAACGCTCAGCGCGCATTTATCTTCCAACTTCAAGACTGAGGCAGAAATCTCGGAAGGGAAGTCATCCATCAGAGTTGTAATGAGTTCAACGAATCTGGCGCAAAGCCGGGTGTATGCCGTGTTTCCATCTTGCGCTAGCAGATAAGAAATCAGAGGATCTTTTCTTTGACGCGCCACTGCCCCCGTTAGGTGTTTGATATCGAACTTATGGCCTTTCGACATCCATAGTTTCTTTTCCTTCACATCTTCTAAAAGCACTTGAGGAGTCTTTTTAAGAAGAGGAAGGCTGCACCATCCTAAGTTACGGTGAGAGTTAAGAGCTGCAAAGATTGATGGAATATCTTCAGAAGTTTCATCCGTGAATCCATTGAGAAGATCTTGCTCCCAATCTTCGCCGAAGTCGGCCAGCAAAAGAGGAAGAGCCAAGTCTGCTAATTTTCTTTTTTCTTCCTTAACTTTTTCCGAATCACGGGGATCAACTTTTTTAAGTTCGCTTACTTGTGCACGAATCTCGACAATACGGTGAATGTGTCTTTTTCGGAAAGCTTCAGGAGCAAGCTGCAGCAAAAAGAAACGTATTCCTTCGTTAATGATTTCCAGGTAATTCTGCCAAATGCAGTCCTTGAAGATTTCCGTGGTGTCTTGTCCCGAAGCTTCATACAATGCAAGTTTGGCTGCAGCACTCTGTGAGTCGGGGCAGAGAGAAAAAAGAATAGGAATGAGTTCAAAGACCTCATCCGGAGTCTTACCGATAAATAATTTTTCTACAGAAACTTCAGAAGAAGCTTTCACCGCTGCATTTCTTACACAGTTATCGTCTGTATCGAGAAAAATATTGAGATTTCCGACAAAGCTCATGCGTTCTCCTGTTGTTTCCTTCTAAAGAAGGATCTTCTAGAAATTGGTTTAGATAAAGTGTTCTCTACGGCTTTTTCCATGGCCTCTTCTTCGATTTCTCGTTTAGATTCAACCATTGGAGTTCCTTCTTCTTCGGGTTGCTCATCTTTCATAATTTCATCGAGAGCGGCGTAGGCGACTTCGACAGCCATTTGATCGTCTGTAATTTCCTCAAGTGGGGAAAGGAGGGAACACATTTTGTATTCACCAAGGATTTTATCTTTCACGCTGATAAAGTCATAGAGCCCGGCCGGAAATTGATAATGAAGTTTTTTTCCTTCAGGAACTGATTTCCAATATCCTTCTTCTCCCTCACATAAAATAAGATTGATGGCCCAAGGCGTGACCATGACTCCGAGCCAGAAGTTAGTCCATTTCTTAAAACCAACTGCGTGGACTTTAACTTTCGGGTGAAGAAAGGGCAGTCCCTTCATTCGGTTTTGATGAATGTACTTAAACCCAGCCTCTAAGCGAGAGGCCGGATTTGGCTTCCAAATAGCAGGGGCCTTACTTTTCTGCATAATCTTTGGGAACTACCATGAACAGTTCTTTTTCGCATCCGCAGACAGGGCAGCACCAATAGTCAGGAAGTTGGGAAAATGGTGTAGAAGGCTCGATGTTCTGATCAATGTCTCCTTTTTCAGGATCGTAAACATAGTGACAGACCTTGCATTCCAAGCAGTCAGTGTCCTTGAGCTTGGAGGCGTCTCCTAAATAAGTTCCTTCAAAGCCATGCATTAAGACAACTCCACGGGAGAAAGTTCCCAGCTAGATGTAACCCATTCGACCAATTCTTTGATTCGTAAGACCGAGTCCTGTAGATCTTCTGCAGAGGCCAGCGCTTCTTCGGGGAGGCCGCAGACGACAATGGTGTTGAGAATCATCAAACGAGTAGGGGCGTTGTTAAAGTATTGAATTCTCCATGCATGACGAACGTCGGTGGAAAGAATATGGCAGTTTCCGAATCCTCTGGACATCATATGCACGGCACCCATGCCAAGAGCTGTGTCAATAATTTGATTGTCAGCCGGAGTCATAGGAAGATGACTCAAATTAAATGTCTTTGCCGGTGCGCCGGGTTCCCAGCTCTTAAGAGCGGCGTTAAGTTCCGCCAAGATGGCAGGGCTGTTCATGGCCTCAGGATCTTCCTTGGTAGGGTTAAGTCCCTCTTTAGATGTCAGATAAGCAGCTTCCGGTACGCATGCAGGTATGGCGCTTACTTCGATCTGGTCGGAAATCGGTTTGCCGTCTTTGTAATAGCAGACACGCCAAACACCGACGAAGATGGATTCTTGGATGCGGATTTCGTCGAAATTATCCTGCGGAAGTTTGATGATGATAGAAACTTCACCTTCACCCAACATTTGGTTGACCAAATTCAAGGTAGCCGGATCTAGATGGTTTAACGCAAAAGAGGGACCGGCAGCATTGGAATTTTGGTTCCAATTCTTCATTTCTTGATAAAGCTCAATGAATAATTGACGGCAGCGTGTTGCCGTTTCCTTATCGCTGATTTCCGGAGCATGAGGTCGGACGTATGTTTCCACGGTATCTGGAACGCCGATGGTCATTGCCTTTTCTTCATCGGGCTGTGAACCGGGGCCGATGCTTTTAATTGGAATGTTGATTGGCCGAGAAGTAAATTTGTTTAGCATGATTTAACAGGAATTCCGATTGAGGGTGGGAAGGAAGGAGAACGCTGAATAATTTCATCAACTTCAGCAACAAGTTGAGACCACAGACGCAAGCCGTCGACCGCTCCGAGATAAGCGCCGTCTCTTACAAACACCATAGCCGGCCAGCGTTTAAAGCCGTAGATGGCTGAAAGTTTTCTGGCATGAGGAGGGCAGACGACAGCTTTGTTTTTGATTAACTGACAGGATTTTGCTAACTCTGGAGCAATGACGATTGCATCCATAGTTTCTTTCATCCGGTTTGGATCATCTACAAAGAGAATCAGAGAAAGACCGTCTTTCTTCAGAAATGCTTCAAAAGAATCGGCATCAATTTGCTCGAAACCACATTCCTCAGTCATTTTTTTGAAGATGGGATGAGTCTGCAGATCTATTTTTTTAGGTACTTCTATAAGCATGATTACCTCTTTTTTAATTGGGCAGCCAGATGCGGAGGAAGGCGTCCGGTGTTGGCAGTGATGTCGGCAAATGCATCTTCAGTATTTGGATCAAGAGTCCCGTTCATCGCGTTCTCCAGAGAATCTAACGCTTTGTTTACTTGGGCGGCTCGCTCTTCCGTAAGAACGTCCATTGCCGTTCCGTTCCATGCCAGGATCCAAGTTCCGGGTTCAAGCGGGCCAACCATCATTATGTCGATTTTTTCCCGCTGGCCTCTGCCTTCACAGATGGCCACGCCTTCATCCGGAAGCTCCTTGACGATCATTGGTATTCCGATACACATAGGTTATGCCTCGTTAGTGCGGATAAAGGCGTATCTTCTGTCACCCGTACGATCAGCCTCTTCTTGAGAAGGTCTTTCTGCTTCGTATCTTTCCATGTTCAAGGCCGAGTTCTCATTCAGAGGCTCGTAAGATTCGTTCGGAGTTCTTTCTCTTAAGGGTACGCCCCAGTTTTTTAATTCTTTAAAAGCAGCCTCAACAGCGGGCCCGAGCTGTTTCTTGGCTTCATTGGATAAAGACCCGCCGTAATCATCAAGAAGCACAGGCTGGAAGCCAACAACGACGATTTGGTTCGGCGCAGACAGGCGTAGATGAGCAGCTGCCAATAAGTCGTTCATACCGTCTTGGTGTGGGGAGAGTTTGGTTGATGTCCAGATTGAAATCTCTTCATCGTGGAGAACTCTTAATTCACCGGGTTTCCCGTGAAAATCACAGCAGTCAAAAACTAAGAGCTTGTCGCATCTGCAAATGTCATCGAACAGATACATTCCGAGAGTGCCTCCGTCGATAACTTTATCTGCCGGATCAAGCACCGCGTACCTTTTATGGAACTCTTCAACAGCTCTTACGCCAAAGCCTTCGTCAGCCCAAAGAATGTTTCCGATCCCAAGGATTAAAGTTGGAATTTCTTTTGTCATACGCTATTAGTAACCTTCGTAGTTACACTTACTTATCCAAATGATTATACGGTAAAAGTAAGTGGAAATACTAATGATTGGCACTTAAATAGCGAGTCGATTGAATTTTTTGTATAGGTAGAGGAATTAACTAAAAGTAATATGAAAAAGTTATATAAGAAGAACTGAAATGGACGATATAAAAACAACAAAACTCGTCAGAGACGAGCTTCTTATTGGGGTGAAAGGCTTTGTCGCTTTTCCTTTTCCAGTTCCTGATATAGATCCCAGTGCATTTGCAGCGTAAGCCAAAATTCGGGATCCGTATTAAAGAAGCGGGCAAGCTTTATAGCGGTAGAAGGAGTTATTGAGCGTTTTCCTACGACTAGTTCATTAACTCTTCTTCTTGAGACGCCTAAGGCCCTCGCAAGGTGAGCCTGCGAAATAGAAAGGGGCTGCAGAAATCTGGAATCTAGGAAGGTTCCCGGGTGAGGAGCACTTCTGCAGGACTTCAGGAAGGAGAGGTCTGACAATTTGGCCTCTCTCCCGAATCCCTTATTCCGTAATTCTGCAGCCATCTTATACAACGCTTAGAAATTACTTACCGGAGTAAGTTCTTTCGATCTCCGCGTCCGGGAACTGAGGTTCCTTGAAGTAGCGGATGCCGTTGATAATTGTGGATACCTGAGTACCGCCGCCCATGATATCTTCACGGAAGCTCATGTATAAGTGAGCGCAGAGGAAGATAAGGATGTAGTACATCAGCAAATGATGGAAGGTTCTTACCGGCTGCGGGCCGCCAAGCAATTCAGTAACCCAACCGAAGTATGTCATCCAACCTGTATCCCAACCCCATTGCTGAGCATAAAGACCAAACCCGGTAATGATGATGAGAACACTGCCGAGAATGTACATTAAGCACATTGCGGTTTGAGCCAAAGGATTGTGTCCGACATATTCTTTTGGATGCTTATTCAAGAAGAGATAATAAGCAGCGCAGCCGAAGATGCCTTTGAGCCACATAATGTCCCAGAAGGGCAGAATGAAGATCATTCTTGAGTATTTGTTGCCCACAAATGCCCAGTAGATACGGTAGGCAAGAAGGGCAGCAAACAGCATGCCGCATACTAAGTGGATCAGGATAATATGTCCGAAGAAATATGTGCTCCATGTATCCGCATAGTTGGGGATCGGAGGCCAGCCGATTAAGAAACCGGTGATACACAAGAGAAAGAAAACAACCGCTTGTGCCCAATGCCAAAACCTAACTGGGGCCTCATAGACATATACAGGCTCGATCGGTCCTTCAAGAATTTCATACGACCATTTCGAGATTTTCATAAAACCCCCTTCTTAGCGAACTTGAACTTTGCAGAGTTCTTGTCCTTCAGTTGAAAGTACGTGAGTTGCGCAAGCCAAGCACGGGTCAAAACTATGGATAGTACGCAAGATTTCAAGCGGCTGGTTAGCGACGGCTACCGGTGTACCGAGCAATGAGGCTTCGTATGCACCCAATTGGCCCTTCGGATCACGTGGGGAAGCATTCCAAGTAGACGGAACAACAGCCTGCCAGTTTGCAATGACACCGTCTTTAATGACGCACCAGTGGCCAAGAGCACCACGCGGAGCTTCAGCAGGACCAACACCCTTGCATTCGAGCGGCCATGTGCTCGGTTCCCATTTTTCCATATTGGCAGCAACTTCGTCACCGGCCTTAATGTTGGCTTCGAGTTCATCAACGCAGCGAAGCATTTCACGAGCCATCATACGAGCTTCTAAGCAGCGAGCCAGTGTACGGCCAAGAGTTGAGAACATCGCTTGAATTGGTACGCCAGCCTTTGAAAGGGCTTCATTAACCAATTCTGTCTGTTCAGGCATCTTCTTAGCGTATGCAACCACCATACGGGCCAATGGGCCGGTTTCCATAGCGTGACCGTTCCAGCGAGGAGCTTTAATCCAAGAATAACGGCTTTCAGCACCAAGCCACTTAATATCTGTCTTGGTACCTTCAGTACCGGCTCCAAGTTCAAACTTCGGATCAGTGATACCGTCCCATGGATGCAAGCCTGCATCCGGCTGAGGATATTGATACCAAGAGTGATCAACGAATTCTTTAATCTGGTTAGGATCTTTTAGGTCAACCGGGTGGATTTCATCAAGTTTGCCGTCGATGATGGCGCCGTTAGGCATCAACAAGCTCTTTTCAGAAAGATCGTTGGCATATCTTGGGAAATCGCCGTAGCAGAGCAAGTTCTGGTTGGAGAGACCTCCGCCAATCTTGAACCAGTCTTTGTAGAACGGAGCCATTGCCATAAGGTCCGGATAGTAGACTTCTTCAATAAACTTGATTGTGTCTTTAGCGATATCGCGGATGTAGTTAACCCAAATCTGGTTGACCATTGTGCCTTGAGCACCCGTGTCGTTCATGTTAATTGGGCACGGTACTCCGCCGACCAAATAGTTCGGGTGAGGGTTCTTTCCGCCGAGAATTGTATGAACCTTAACGATTTGACGCTGATAGTCCAAGCTTTCAAGGTAGTGTGTTACACCGAGAAGGTTGACTTCAGGCGGAAGCTTGTAAGCAGGGTTGCCCCAATAGGCATTTGCGAAAATACCAAGTTGGCCGCTGGCAACAAACTTCTTAAGTCTGTCTTGAATTTCTTTGAAGTACGCTGGAGAAGAAAGGGCGTGATTAGAAATTGCTACCTGGATTTCGCTGGTTTTCTTCGGATCAGCATTCAGCGCGCTTACTACATCAATCCAGTCCAAGCCGTGGAGCTGATAGAAGTGTGTAAGGTGGTCCTGGCAGTAGAGGGTAGCATTCATCAAGTTGCGGATGATGTTTGCATTCTTAGGAATCTTAATTCCAAGAGCATCTTCAACGGCTCTAACTGCAGAAAGAGCATGAATACCGGTACATACACCGCAAATACGTTCTACGAAAGCCCATGCATCACGTGGATCGCGGCCTTTAAGAATGACTTCCAAGCCTCTCCACATTGTGCCTGTAGACATGGCATCGACAATAACGTTGTTGTCGTCCATGACGGCTTGCATACGTAAGTGACCTTCAATACGGGTGATAGGGTCAACAACAATTTTCTGGTTTGCCATTATAAGTTCGCTCCCATGTCTTTATTAACTTCTTTGCTCTTTGCTCTGGCAACAGCACTTGCAGCGACGTGGACGGCAATTGCAGCGCCGATTACGCCGAGAGCTGCCAGACCCACACGGTCGGCAGTTGCTTGAATACCAAGGCCCCAGCTTGGAGGAAGAATAGTTGGTTCGTGTGCATAGAAGGAACCTTTATCCCAGAAATCAGCTTCTGAACAAGCAAGGCATGGATGGCCCGACTGAACCGGCCAAGAAATTGCTTCGTTCCATCTAATAGCAGAACAAGAGTTGTAAGTGATAGGTCCTTTGCAGCCGACTTTGTATAGGCAGTAGCCGAGCTTGGCACCGATATCGTCAAATTTTTCAACGAACTGACCGGCATCAAAGTGGGCTCGTCTGTAGCATTTATCGTGAATTCTCTGACCGTAGAACATCTTCGGACGCAGCTGACCGTCAACCGGCGGGAGACGATCATAGGTGAGCATGTATGTGATGACACCGGTCATGACTTCAGGAATCGGAGGACAACCCGGTACGCGGATAATCGGTTTGTCTTTGATTACATCGGTAATAGGTACTGAGTGGGTCGGATTTGGTTTGGCCGTATTGATACAACCCCAAGATGCGCAAGAGCCCCAAGCAATGATGGCTTTTGCTCCTTTAGCGCAGTGAAGGAGTTTTTCAATAAATGGTTTGCCGCCCGGAATACAGAAGACACCGTCGTCTCCCAAGCATGGAGAACCTTCAACAGCAAGAATATAGTTGCCGTCGAATTTCTTCATAACATCTTCCAAAGCTTGGTGATCTTGTTCACCTGCTGCGGCCATCAATGTGTCGTCATATGCTAAAGAAATCATAGAGAGGATGACATCTTTAACCAACGGATGGTAGGAACGAATAAAAGATTCTGTACAGCAAGTGCATTCAAGTCCGTGAAGCCAGATAACTGGAGTTCTAGGCTTTGTTTCCATAGCGTGAGCGATATCAGCTGCGCCGGAAGCACCTAATCCGAGAGAAGCAGCCGTGAGAGAGCAGAATTTCAAAAAACTCCGTCTTGAAACTCCCTGACGCCGCATCATTTCATAGTTAGTTTCTGTCATAGAAGCAATTCCATCAGTAAGGGTTATTGCAGGTTCAATGCGTCGAACCTCTTGGGTAACTGTAACCTTAAATGTAAACACTTAGAGGGAATCGTGCTTAAAATGGGTTTTTAATAAAAACATATGGATACTTGTGATTTTACAAATTTGATGTAACGTATATCGTTACATTTAATCTACTTGGAGCTTGAGAAACGAAAGAGGAAAAAATAAATCTTCAGACTCTCGCTTAATAGTGATTTCCCTAGCGAAATAAACGATCGGTAATACCTAAGGTTTATTTAATGCCGTATTCCTAAACTAGCTCCGACTGAAATTTAACGTTAAATTTTTCAATTTATGTCTCAAACCGTCCCCCAGCTAGAACTCAAGGATGTGAAGTGCATTCGTGGGGAAAGGTTGCTTTTTCGTAAGCTTAACTTTTCCTGCCAAGAAGGCACTCTGGTAAGAATTGCCGGTCCGAATGGAACGGGTAAGACTAGTTTGTTGCGTCTTCTGGTTGGACTTATGTCTCCACAGGAAGGAAAGATTCTTTGGGGCGGTCAGGAAATCAAAAAACTAAAAGAAGATTTTTGGAAAGACCTGGTTTATATCGGACACCTTAATGGGGTGAAGGATGAACTTACTGCGAGAGAGAATCTTCTTATCAATTGTGAAATCGGAGAACATCCGATTACTTCTGAATACGCGGACGAATGTCTTAAAAAGGTTGGGTTGGAAGGTTTTGAGGACCAAATTACTCGTGCTCTTTCACAAGGCCAAAGAAGGCGTGTGGCACTGGCAAGACTTTATGCCTCCTCTCATGCCAAGCTGTGGGTTTTAGATGAACCCTTCGTAGCGCTGGACGTTGCCGCAGTAGAAAATTTGTCCAATCAAATTGCTGAGCATGTTAATAGCGGCGGAATTGTCATTTTGACAACACACCAAGAAGTTCCGATTTCTGCAAATAAAAAAGAGGTCATCACTCTTAAAGGTGGCGTATGGCTCGGACGTCATGAAATGAAGAAGGTAAAAAATGTTTAGATTGTTTCGAGCAGTTTTGATAAGAGATCTGACGTTGTCCCTTCGTCAGAAGTCGGACATCCTCAATACAGTTTTTTTCTTCATTGTGGTCGTTACTTTAGTCCCGCTGGGAATCGGTCCCGATCAACAATTATTAAGATTGATTGCTCCCGGAGTGGTTTGGGTTGCAGCTCTGCTTGCAGCTCTTCTTTCCCTTCCGAGGCTTTTTGCTAACGATTTTGCCGATGGAACTCTTGAACAGATGCTTTTATCGGGAGAGCCGCTTACAGTTATCGTGATTGCGAAAGTTTTTGCTCATTGGTTGACTACCGGCATCCCTTTGACTGTAATTTCCGTGGTTTTCGCCTTAATGTTTGACTTAAGTGCTGAGGTCACGGTAGCTCTAATTACTGCCCTGTTTATCGGAACCCCGGTTCTAAGCCTGGTGGGGTCTGTCGGTGCAGCTCTGACTCTCGGAGTCAGAGGAGGAAGTGTCCTTACTTCCTTACTCGTTCTTCCACTTTATATTCCCGTACTAATCTTTGGAGCAGGCGCTGCTGAAGCTGTTTCAGTTGGAGTATCCTCCTCCGCCTATTTTTTAATTGTTGGTGCCTTAACCCTTTTCTCTTTAGTCGTCATGCCAATTGCAACTGCTGCGGCATTGAGGATTGCAGCTGAATAGGAGATTTCTTTATGACCTCAACTTCCATCTTTACTCCTGAGGGAATGTACCGCTTTGCCGGCAAGCTTGTGGTGCCTTGTCTCGTCTCTGCCGCTATTGTTGCGCTTATAGCTTTTTACCTAGGCTTTTTTGTAGCTCCGGTCGACGTAACTCAAGGCAATTCCTACCGTATTCTTTATATTCACGTTGCCAGTGCTTGGATGGCCATGCTTCTCTACGTATTGATGGCCATTTTCTGCATTCTCGGCTTAGTTACTGAGAAAAAGCTTTGGCCGATGATAGCTGCTTCATTAGCACCTACCGGCGCCTTGATGGCTTTTTTAGCTCTCTGGACAGGATCTCTTTGGGGTCGTCCTACCTGGGGGGCTTACTGGGTATGGGATGCACGCCTCACAAGTGCTCTGATTCTCTTCTTCTTTTACCTTGGTTACTTGGCGCTTCAGAACGCCATCCCGGATTGGAGAAGGGCGGATAAAGCTTGTTCTGTCATCGGAATTGTCGGTGTGATTAACGTTCCGATTGTTTATTTTTCTGTTCAATGGTGGAACACTTTGCATCAAGGTGCTTCTCTCACCTCTTCAGGTTCCTCCATTCATCCCATCATGTTAACTGCATTGCTCGTTATGGTTGCCGCCTTCTGGCTATACACCTTCGGTGCAACATTTGCCCGTCTCCGCTCCATTATTTTGGAACGCGAAAAAGGTGAGGAGTGGGCTCAGGAACTTGCTTTGAAAGGAGAGCTGTAATGGATCAGTGGGGAAGTTTTTCTGATTTTATTTCTATGGGCGGCTACGGACGATATGTATGGGGCGCCTATGGGATGGTCATTTTTTGTTTTATTTGTGAATTAGTGAGTTTAAGCAGACGCCGTCAAAGAGCGGCAAAAGAATTATTGCTTGAGGCACGCGCTCATCAGGCGGAGGAAGACCTATGAACACCAAACAGAAACGCTTAGCTTTAATTGGAGGCGGATTGGCAATCGCAGCGGCGGCTGTCGGTTTAGTTATGAATGCATTCCAGGACAACCTTGTCTTCTTCTTTTCGCCAAGCCAGGTTGTTGCTAAGGAAGCTCCTGAGGGGAGAGCTTTCAGAATCGGCGGATTCGTCAAAGAAGGATCTGTCCAAAGACAGTCTGATGGTTTGACCGTTAATTTTTACGTTACTGATACAGCTCATGAAGTTCCTGTTGCTTACAAAGGCAGCTTGCCTGATCTTTTCAAAGAAGGGAAGGGTGTAGTTGCTCAAGGAAAGCTCAAGAATGGAGTCTTCGAAGCAGATCAAGTTTTAGCAAAGCATGATGAAAATTACATGCCTCCTGAAGCGGAAAAAGCCGTTAAGGAAGCGCATGAAAAAGCTCGTGCTTCAAAGTCATAAGTTTCGGAGATTTGGATGATTCCAGAGATAGGACATTTTGCGTTAATTCTCGCCTTAATAGCGGCCCTGATTCAGGGTATTTTGCCATTGGCGGGAACAGCCTTGGGAGTGAGAAGCTGGGTTAATGTGGCCAGACCTGCAGTATTTGCCAATTCTGTATTCTGCCTTATTGCTTTCGGCTGCTTAATGTGGTCTTTCTACGTTAATGACTTTTCTGTTGTTAACGTAGCAAGTAACTCCAATACTCTTCTGCCGTGGTTCTACAGGTTATCCGCAACATGGGGCTCTCATGAAGGCTCTATTCTGTTGTGGACAGTGCTTTTGGCAGTTTGGGGTCTTTGCGTTGCTTTATTTTCCAAGCATTTGCCGCAGGAAGTAATGGCACGCGTGATCGGTGTTATGGGCTTGATTTCCGTCGGCCTGACTCTTTTCATGCTTTTAACCAGCGATCCATTTGTTCGCCTGTTTCCGGCAGCCTCGGAAGGCCGTGACTTAAACCCGCTTCTTCAAGACCCGGGAATGGTTTTTCATCCGCCGCTTCTCTACATGGGCTATGTAGGAATGGTGGTACCTTTTGCGTTTGCGGTAGCGGCTCTTATCGGAGGAAGATTAGATGCTGCCTGGGCCCGCTGGACACGTCCATGGACAAGCATTGCGTGGATCTTCTTAACTCTCGGCATCGCTCTTGGCTCCTGGTGGGCCTACTATGAATTGGGCTGGGGCGGCTGGTGGTTCTGGGATCCGGTTGAAAACGCTTCCTTTATGCCTTGGCTTACCGGTACAGCTTTGCTTCATTCTTTGGCAGTTACTGAAAAACGCGGAAGCTTTAAGATCTGGACTGTTCTACTTGCCTTGATTACCTTCTCTCTTTCCTTGCTCGGAACCTTCCTGGTTCGTTCAGGTGTTTTGACTTCCGTCCATGCTTTCGCAACGGATCCTCAGAGAGGCCTGTTTATCTTGGCTCTTCTTGTCTGCGTAATCGGCGGCTCTTTGCTGCTTTTTGCCTGGAGAGCTCCTCGCGTCGGGACAGGCGGACAATTTGAATTGTTCTCCAGAGAAGCTCTGCTTCTGGTCAACAATGTATTACTCGTTGTTGCTATGGGTGCTGTTCTCCTTGGAACTTTATATCCACTATTTATTGATGCCCTCAATGCAGGCAAGATTTCTGTAGGACCTCCGTACTTTGATTCTGTATTCGGTCCAATCATGGTTCCGGTTATTTTCTTAATGGGTATAGGACCTCTGGTTCGATGGAAAGACGCAAGTGTTTCTGACTTAGGCAAGAGAACATTGTGGTGTCTGATTATTTCTGCGATCCTGGGAGCTTCTGTTCCGCTATTATGGGGTTGGAGCACATGGGTGTTCATTGGTCTCTTCCTTTCTTTCTGGGTTTTGACCACTTTCTTAGAAAGCGTCCGAGAGAACATTAGAAATATTCGCGGCAACTTCTTCCGCAAGCTCTCCTCTTTAAGCAGAGCTTATTGGGGCATGATGGTTGCTCACCTTGGAGTGGCAGTCTTCATCGTAGGCGTTTCCATGGTCATGACTTACTCCCTTGAAAGAGATGTAACTATGACTCCGGGTCATGAAGTTTCCGTCGGCGAGTACAACTTTAAATTTGACAAAGTTGAAACAGGAATTCGCGGACCTAACTTTATCGCTGACAAAGGCTTCTTTACCGTTACCAAGGGTCAGAAGACCGTTGCCGAACTGACGCCTGAGAAGAGAAAGTATTTCTCCAGTGAAATGCCGATGACTGAATCCTCTATTGATTCTTCCATTACCGGAGACCTCTACGTATCTATGGGCGCACAAACTGCTGACGGTGCATGGATTGTTCGTGCTTACGACAAACCATACGTAACTTGGATCTGGTGGGGGTGCATCATTATGTCCCTGGGTGCATTGTTAGCGATGTTTGATAAACGTTATCGCATTCTTCGTCGTAAGGATGCTGATAAATATGGCGCTAGATAACCGAGATAAAAGATGAAATTGAAATATATCGTTCCGCTGGTTTTATTTCTGGCGTTAGTAATTTTCTTTGTCGTAGGTCTGGGGAAGGATCCTCGTGAAGTTCCTTCTCCGCTTATCGATAAACCGGCTCCTGAATTTGCTCTTCCAAGGCTTGACGACCCTTCAAAGGTTGTCAGCAAGAAAGATATGCTTGGTCAGGTTTGGTTGATGAATGTTTGGTCTTCCTGGTGCGGTTCTTGTAAGTACGAGCATCCTAATCTAGTGAAGATTGGCAAAAGCGGTCAGAAAGTGCTTCCGATCGTTGGATTGAATTATAAAGATACGGACGGTGCCGCCGTACGGACATTAAGAACGACAGGCGACCCCTATGATTTCTCTGTTAAAGATCCTACAGGTGAAACCGGTATTGAGTTCGGAGTCTACGGTGTTCCCGAAACGTTCGTCATTGATAAGAAAGGAGTCATTCGCTATAAGCAGATTGGACCGATTACTGACGAAGTCTGGGAAAAGACCATGTATCCGTTAATTAAAAAATTAAAGGCAGAATGATGAAAAAATTTCTTTTCTTACTTTGTGCTTTAATTTCTCTTAGCTGTTTTGCTCAAGCGCCGCAGTCCCCCGGAGCCGCTCCGGACGTTAAACCGACAATCCTTGATCCGGTTGCAAATAAGAGAGTCGCAGAAATTTCTAGCCAGCTTAGGTGCTTAGTTTGTCAAAATCAGTCAATCGCAGATTCCAATGCCGAGTTAGCTATTGACTTGAAGAACCAGGTAGTTAAGCAAATTGCCGCCGGCAAGACTAATGAGCAAATCATTGATTTTATGGTTGAAAGGTACGGAGATTTCGTTCTTTACAATCCCCCCTTCAAATTAAGTACTTTGCTTTTATGGGTTGGACCGGCTTTATTCTTCGTGTTTGCCCTGGCTGCTTTGTTCTGGACATTAATTAAGAGAAAGCAGCAAAAAGCCAAACCTTTGACAGCAGAAGAAAAAGCGAGAGCTGAAGCGTTGCTGAAAGGTACAAAGAGCAACACTAAAAAAGGAGCCGTCTAATGACTACTTTATTCCTGTGGATGGGGTTTTTGACTATCCTTTTACTCTTGATCTTGATTGTTCCTTTATGTACTAATCGAGCCAAGAAGCAAAAGGAAAGTCTTCCGCAGATTAATGTCGATATTTACCGAGATCAATTTAAAGAGCTTGAAAATGAGCTGGCTCGGGGAGCTATCTCTCAACAAGAGTACGACGAGGGAAGAGAAGAACTTGAAAGAAGAGTTCTCGAAGACACCGCGGTAGACAATCAAGTTTCTTACAGCAGTGGAAAAGCGGGTATCTACACGGCTTTTGCTCTCGTGCTTTTAGTTCCGTTTGTGGCTGCCGCTATGTGGTTGATAACACAGCCTCTCGGCGATTTCAGACTTGACGGTGGTAAATACGAAGGTATCGTCGATTACAACACTGGTCAAGTGGTTAAGAATACGGGAGAAATGCATGATATGGATTCCGCTATTCTGAAGTTGAAGCAGCACCTTGATGCAGAGCCTGGTGATATTAACGGCTGGATGATGTACGGAAGAACTCTTCTTACTCTTCGTAAATATCCTCAGGCGGCCGATGCATTTGAGCATGCACTCCATTTAGCGCCGGGCAATCCTGTCATCATGGTTGATTTAGCTGATGCTATTGCAATGGTCCAGAATCAAGATCTCACCGGCCGTCCGTGGGAACTTGTCAACAAAGCCTTATCTGTGGATCCAACCAATTGGAAAGCCCTGATGATGGGAGGTACGGATTACTTCAACCACGGTGACTACCGGATGGCTGTAATGTATTGGGAAAGACTTCTTAAGCATCTTTCGCCAAACGACAATCTTGTCCCAGCTGTGAAGGGCAGTATCCAGGAGGCTCGCTCATTGGGTCAGATCGTTGGTCCGGTTCAAGATACTCTTCCATTTGGAAAACCTCATGGAAACAACTCTTCTCCTGTGCCAATGGTCAGCCAGATGATGCAAGGCGGAACCTCTGCAATGAGCCAGTCTATTGTGCCTGGAGACGGTCATTCTCCGGAGGCTCACAAAGTTGAGAAGGCTAAGCCTACTCACAGTATCTCCGGCACCGTAGAGCTTTCTCCGGATCTCATTGAAAAGATGGGGGACCACACTACTCTTTATGTGACTGCCCGACCTGCTTCCGGTAGTCGTGCTCCGATCGCTCAGTTCCAAATGAAGGTGTTAGATTTTCCTGCCCATTTCACTGTGGATAACACCATGACGCCTCCGATGGATATGGGAGCTGGAACTTTGGATCAACATAAAGAAGTTATCGTGACCGCACGTCTTGGCAAAGCCGGTTCCATCATGCCTGCCGCCGGTGATTTAGAGGGAACTACAGGCCAGCCGATACCGGTGAATTCTAAAGAGGTAAAAATTATATTGAACAAAGTCAGATAACCTTATATCGACGCAAAACTTAGGGCCGTTTCGACGGCCTTTTTTCATCTTTCCGTTTTTCTTTTTTGCACAAATATTTGGTAGTGCTTGGGCTTTTATACCTACCCCTTTTGGAGTAGATAGAAGGTAATAGGTGATAGAGATAGGCGTTAAGCTTGATTTAATAAAGTTCCTCGATCAAAATGTAAGTGTTGGTAAAAAATTTACCCCACTAACTCGGAGAACAACATGAGAAAGATGAACAATCTGCTCTCTATTTTGGCGGTTCTTGCTCTCTCTGGAACGGCCTCTGCAGCTCTGGCGCAGGCTCCGGCCCAGCCAAATGCAGCTTCTGCAACGTGTGTGGCTTGTCACTCTAACATTGGCGCTATGCACCAAGGAAATAAGCATCAAAACTTACCTTGCGCAACATGCCACGAAGGTACAGATAAGCACCTAACGAATCCAAAACAGAAACCTACTGTGTCTATGAATCCTCAGCAATGCGGCACTTGCCATGCTGATCAGTTCAAGACAATGTACCAAGCAAATCCTCATTCGATTGCTCGCAACTCCAAGAAGAATTCTGACAGCATCGCTCCTAACCCATTCTTTGATGAAGCACTGGGAGCCCACGGCTTTACTAAGGAACATAACCTTTTGAGAGCTCACGCATACGGCGCTGTTGACCAATTCTTGGCTGATCGCTCTTTCGGTGGACGTTTCGTTCCTAAAGACGGCTGGTTATTCTTCGGTGAAAACGGCGGTTTCTTCGGCGTTTGGGACAAGATTAAAGACACTATGCCGGAAAACAATCAGCAGAAACCTCATAAACCTGGTACTGCCGCTGCTGCCAATCCGGTTTGCTGGACATGTAAGTCTTCTGACCTCATGATGGATTGGGCCTACATGGGTGATCCTAAGGCCGGCGCAAAATGGTCAAGAGCATCTAATCCCGTTGAACTTGTCCGCAACATCAATCATGCTTTGAACTGTAACCTCTGCCATGATCCGCACAGCGCTCAGCCGCGCGTTATCAGAGATGCTTTGATCCAAGCCGTTACACGTACTGATTATCCGACTCTCTACTCAGAATCTGCCAACAAGACTCCGGTAGACGTTAAGGATATGGGTCTGCGCGGTTTCACAAGAAAGATTGCTATCTTAGGTAAACCGGACAGCAAGTTGATGTGCGCACAGTGCCACGTTGAATACAACTGCAACCCGGGTACCGATCCTGCTACAGGCAAGCCAATCAAGATGGATGACGCCAGAACCAATCTCTTTCCATTGGTTGATGTCACCAAGATTGATGATTTCTACAAACATGCATCTTTCAAAGATTTCAAACACAACCAGACAGGCGCTCTTCTTACTAAGATGCAGCACCCTGATACAGAAATCTATTGGAATTCTACTCATGACAAAGCAGGCGTAGGTTGCGCCGCATGCCATATGCCTAAGGTCAAGAATGAAAAGGGTGAAACCTATACATCTCACTGGGCAACCAATCCGAGAGCTTATGTTCAGGAAACTTGCCTGCAATGCCACAAAGATAAGACCGAAGAACACATGACACGAGTCATGGACGCTCAGAAGGCTTACTACATGGGCAAGCTTAGAGAAACTGAAGGTGCTATGTCTCAAATGTTCATCGCCTTTAGAGAAGCTAAAGACGCTGGCATCACAGGAGAACCTATCAAACAGGCTCAAGACCTTCACTCCGTTGCTCATACAAACTGGGAATGGTGGACAGCTGCTAACGGCGCATGGTTCCACAATCCGCAGCAGGCACAGGCTTCTTTAGCTAAGGCTACTGATTCTGCTAAGGCCGCAACAAAGATCTTAAGAGACGCAGTTGCTGCTAAGGTACAAGGTCAACAACAAGCTAAGAAGTAATTAGTAGTTATTCAGGCCTAAGGGAAGTCTCCACTCCTTTAGGCCTTTTTTGAGTCTTTAGGACGGTAAAATCAGAAAAAAAGGCCTCCATGATGAATAACAACCTTTCAAGTCCTAAAGATTTTGAAGCCATCTTTTTGGTTTCCATTGCACACGCAAGTTCTCATTTCTACCATTTAGTAATTCCGTCTTTGTTTCCTTGGCTGATGCCAGCATTTGACTTGAATTTCATTCAAGCCGGCGCCTTGATGACAACTTTTTTTGTAACGAGCGCAGTAGGACAATCGGCCAGCGGCTTTTTTGTTGATAAGACGGGCCCGAAAGCCGGAATGTATCTAGGTTTGGTACTTTTGGCATCTAGTGCGATTGTGCTGGGCCTCTCAGTCAATTATGCAATGCTGTTTTTAGCGGCTGCTTTAGCAGGAGCGGGCAACTCGGTATTCCATCCGGCCGATTACAGTCTGATGAATTACAACATCTCTAAACCGATGTTAGGACATGCGTTCGCCTGGCATACGTTCACCGGAAATATTGGCTGGGCCATCTGTCCGCTATTTATGGTTTTGATAGCGGAACACTATGGATGGCGAGCGGCGGCCTTTGCAGCT
Source organism: uncultured Turicimonas sp. (assembly GCF_902477955.1). NCBI lineage: Bacteria > Pseudomonadati > Pseudomonadota > Betaproteobacteria > Burkholderiales > Sutterellaceae > Turicimonas > uncultured Turicimonas sp. The sequence goes on from NZ_CABSJB010000008.1 coordinate 48,148, forward strand.
TCTTCGATAGCAATTATCGTTTTGATTGTTGAATTGGCCAGAAGCTCGGTGTTTGCCAACGACCAACGTAATGATAAGAGCGTTGACAAGAAGGCTTCAAGCGGAAATGCTTTTAGTTTTCTTTCCGAGAAAGCTGTTTGGCAGTGCTTTTTCTTCTTTTTCTTTACCGCCGGTGCCTTCGGCGTTCTTCAAAGTTTCAGTCAAACTATCTTTAATCATTTATATAACCTGGATTTAAAGAGTGCTTCGACTGCATTGACAGCTTATTTGGTATGTTCCGGCGTCGGCTGTCTCTTAGGGGGCTTCTTTACTAATCAGGAAAAACTCAGCAACGGAGCAGTAGTGGCCATTGCGTTAAGCTTTTCTGCCTTGATGTCCTTACTGTTGGCTTCCTGTATTTTGACTGGTTATTGGGCCATTCTATTTATGGGCGCTATGGGTTTAGGCACCGGAATCGCAAGTCCTAGCCGAGACATCATGATCAGGAAAGCCACAATCAATAAACTGGGAATGAAATCTATCGGCCGAGTTTATGGCTTTACCTACTGTGGAATGGATGTCGGGCAGTCATTGTCTCCCGTGGTTTTTGCCCCGCTGTTGGATGCCCAGATGTTTATGGCAGCTTTGTTTGGAGTAGCTATACTTCAGACTTTGGCAATTTTCACGGCCCTTAGCGTTGACAGCGGACAAAAGTCTTCTCTAGATCTCGCAACTTAAGAAATTTGATTTATGACTTTTTCTTCGTCTCAAATATATTTTTTTATATGTGCAGCCTTGATGATCGGTTTACTGCTGGTATGTCTTTGGGTTGGAATGAAGGGACTATTTCAAGGGCGCAAAGAATTTGAGACGCAGGAACTCAATAGCTATGTTTACTCAGATGAACTAGCTGAACTTGAAAGGGATTTAGATCGAGGCAGCATCACCCGGGCACAGTTTGATGAGGGGAAAGAAGAGCTCGAACGCCGTGCTCTGGAAGAAGCAAATTATTTAGATGCTCCGGTGAAAAGTCATCCCAAAGAAAAATTATTTTTCTTAGGACTTGGAGTCCTAATTCCTATCTCCGCAATCGTAATCTATCTTTACGTGGGTAATCCTTCTTTGATTGGGTACCATATTGAAAGTGAGAAGTCTCATTGGAATGAAAGGGGAGAGGTCTTCTTTGATGAAAATGCTCCTTTGGAAGAAGATAAACTAAGAGAGTATCTAAAAGAATCACCTAAAGATGTTAGAGGATGGTTGACGTTAGCCAGACTTCTTAATCAAAAGAAAAAACCTGACGAGGCTTTACAAGCTTTCAATAAGGCTTTCTCTTTGTCCAATAAAATTTCAGAAGATCCTGATTCCGTGTTGGAGAGAGCTCTGACCATGTTGGAAACAGGAAAACCTGAGAATTATTCTGAGGCTAAAAAAGAGCTTTCCAGAGTGATTGAAATGAACTCGGGAAATGTAAGGCCTTACGAAGTCTTAGGTATTTTGTGTTTTAACGAAGGAAAATATGAAGAAGCCGCCAAGTATTGGACAGAAGCTCTGGGTTACTACCCGGAAAACTCGGCGACTCGATCTTATCTTCTTGACGTGATTGGCGAAGCGAAGAATAGGGCTTCTCTAAATTTAACTCGCTAAAGAAATTGTCATTTCACAGGGTTTGCAGTGGAACTTGGCAATTAGTACGGTTTTACCGCTGACTAACTTAAGCGGTGTGGGTTTAATTTTTTCTCCGCGCTTCCTAGCTTCTTTAGGACAAAGATTTAAGCTGTAGCGGATGCAGTGTTTGCATCTCATCAGTTCGGCCTGAGGATTCTTGTGACCGTCTTCTAAAGCGGTTTCTACTATCTTGAAGCCGTGCTTCTCATAGAACTCTCTAGCCTTTTGATTTAAGACGTTCCCTCTATAGTCCAGCAAAGGGTTTTCTGCGAAGAAAGCACCAGGCTCTTTGGCCTGAGCCTTCGGCAGTTTAGAAAAAGAACTTATCCGTTTGGTTTCTAACTGTTCAATGACGGTTCTTCTCAGACTGTTGACCGCCGAAGCCGGGAGAAATCTGATGGTATCGCCTTCGACGGAGATTTCGTCAGAATCAAAAATAGTGTTGCCTAATTTACCTAGGGATTTTTTAATTTGAGTCAGAGCGTTTTCTCTGTTCTTCGCCTCATCAAAATTATTTGGTACCGAGACGGTTGAAACATTTCCGTCTTTGTCAGAAGCATAGACAGTCAGAGAATCATCAGAAAACTTAGCCTCAATCTTGATGGGAATCTTTCTGAGAGAGGTTGTGGCATTCATCTTTTTCAGCCAAGCCGCATCTTTGTTGCGCATCAGCTCCATGCCTACGGCCAATCCTGAAATCCTCCCGGTATGCTCGCGTGTATGGAGAGTCCAAAGATTGGTTGCATCCGGTACTTTTTCGGCCCTATTTACCAGGAATCCTGAAAGCTCGTCTTTATCATTCCAGAAGGTTAGACCGTCTCCATTATTGAATTCGTGTTTGCTTCTTACCGTGACGGAAAAATTATCTATTTTGACAACTTTGCCTATGATGTCGCCTGTCTTTTTGGGAGAGTTAAAACAAGCTATATCAGGCTGTCTTCCATTGACAAAATAATCAGTACCTCCGCGATTGAAGGCGTTGTTGACATCGGGATCAAAGAAAAATTCAATCTTTCCTTCACTAGATTTAGCAAAAGAGGGGTTTTGAGACAAGAATTGATCCAGCAGACGCCGATAATGTGCCGTTGTATTTTTTACATACGCTGCATCTTTATATCTTCCCTCAATTTTGAAACTTCTCACACCGGCTTCGATTAAGGCCGGAAGGTTTGCACTCTGGTTGTTGTCTTTGAGTGAAAGAACATGCTCATTGAGTCCGAGTACTTTGCCTTCCTCATCATAAACATCGAAGGGAAGGCGGCAAACTTGCGAGCATTCTCCGCGGTTTGCGCTGCGATTTTTCAGAACTTGACTTGCGTAGCATTGACCGCTGTAGCTTACACAGAGAGCGCCGTGAATAAAAAATTCGATTCTGGCTTTTTCCAAAGAATCATAGATTGCTTTAATTTGGTGGAGATCTAGCTCTCGGGCAGGTACGATTTGTGAGAAACCGGCATTCTCTAAGAATTTTGCCTTTTCAGCGGTACGAATATCGCATTGAGTAGAGGCATGCAGCTGAATGGGAGGAAGATCACACATCAGCAGTCCCATATCTTGGACAATTAGAGCATCAATGCCGATATTCCAGGCTTTGTGGGCCAGTTCTACTGCTTGTTCGAGTTCTTTATCTTTCAGCAAGGTATTTAACGTCAGATAAACTCGTGAACGATATTGGTGTGCATACTTAACTAATCTTTCTAAGTCCTCTAGGCTGTTGCCTGCATTAGCACGGGCGCCGAAAGAAGGGCCTCCGATATAAACGGCATCGGCTCCGTGAGAGATTGCTTCAATACCGATATCAGCATTTTTAGCCGGACTTAAAAGTTCTAATTCTTGAGGAGAGGACATAGAAAAAAATAAACCCACGCAAGTGGGTTGAAGAAAAAGTTAGTGGGTTAACGGCAGTGATCGTATTTGAGAAGGTCTAAGACTTCCAGGTTAGTCTGCCTTTGTTTGGCGATATCGTAAGGGGCCAAAGCATCATTGTTGCAAAAATCTTTCCGGGCACCGGCATTTAAGAGAAGTTTCACGGTTTCTGCATTTCCGTCTCTTGCCGCCATATATAAGGGAGTTATACCGCGCAGAGTTCTTGCGTTGAGATCTGCTCCGCCTCTCAGAAGCAGCGGAATAATTTCGTTGTTGCTTGAGGCAGCTGCATAGTGCAGGGGAGTCCAGTGTCCCGGGTTATTAACGGAAGCTCCCTTAGCTAATAATTTCTTTGCGATACCATTTTCTTTATAAAAAATAGCAAGCATCAAGGGAGTTTCATACAGCACATTCGGTTTGTTCAAATCAATATTTTTTTGATTGAGAAGTAAGTCGATTACATCATAGGACTTATTGCGGATTGCGCTGGATAAAAGAGGATCAGCGTTTCCGCCCGGAGTTGCCGTATTGGGATCAAAACCTTGTTTAAGAAGCGGGGCTAGATCGTCAGGACGGTTATTAAGGGCTGCATCAATAGCATCTTCATAAGAAGAAGCCAAAGCTGCTCCGCAAACAAAAATGGTCGCCGCGACCGTCAAAATAAATCTTTTAACCTTCATACCGAGCCTTACTAAAAAGTCGAAAAAAATTTTCTGTCGTGGCTTCTTCGACCTCCTCTAAAGAAATCGAACGAAGCTCAGCAATTTTTTTCGCTACGTAAATTACTTTAGACGGATCATTTCGCTTTCCTCTAAATGGCACGGGAGCCAAATAAGGACAATCTGTCTCAACTAATATTCTTTCAAGCGGGATAGACGAAGCAACGCTTTGAATATCAACCGCATTTTTAAACGTCACAATACCTGAAAACGAAATGTAGCCGCCCATTTCCAACGCAACTTGGGCCATCTTTTGATCACCACAGAAGCAATGAAGGACAAATCCGCATTCTTCTGCGTGATTGTCTTGAAGAATTCTCATCGTATCTTCATTGGCATCGCGGGAGTGAACAATTACAGGCAGATTGGCTTTTCTTGCTGCCTGAATATGAAGTGCAAATCTTTCTCTTTGCCAGTCCAAAGGTTCGGAGTTGTAGTAATAGTCGAGTCCGCACTCTCCTATTCCAACTACTTTTTCATCGGTTGAAAGAGCAACCAGCTCTTCAATCGTTGCCTCGGAAATGTCGTCATCCGTGCTCGGATGAACTCCGACGGAGCACCAAATATTTTTGTGAGATTTAGAAAATGAAAGGCAGCGAGGAAACTCTCTTAAGGCACAGCAAACCGTCAATGCGCCTTTCACATTATTCTTTTCCATTTCAGAAAAAATGCGCGGAAGTTCTTCGACAAACTCCGGGCTGTCGATGTGGCAATGTGAATCTATGAGCATAGGTAAGAGAGCTTATGAAAGACGTTCAAAATGAAGGAAGCCGCCTTCATAGCTTAAATATCCGCCTCTGGTCTTGCCGTTTTCAAAATCCCAGTCAGGAAGTACCCAACGGTCAAAACGGAAGTCGTCATTGACGTGAGTGTGATGAGCGGGTTTATGAGTATGCCCGTGAATGACAGTAGCTACATTTGCCTGGCGCGCTGCTCTGGCTACATCATGGACAACGACATCCATTAATTCATAACTTTTATGAGTATTCTCGTCTTTGCTTTGGTCTCGAAGGCTGTTGGCTAAGTCGATTCTGTGTTTCAGTTTTTCCTGCAGAATGGAAACCTGCACATCGGGATTTCGGAGTGTAGAGCGGAACTGTTGATAATCCTTGTCGAGGGTGCACCACTCATCGCCGTGAGAAAGCAGTATCCTTTCGTGGCCTGCGTAGGTGACAACCGGATCGGAAATCAGGATTGCGCCGGTTTGTTTCTCGAAGACTTTTCCTAAAAGAAAATCCCGATTGCCGTGCATTGCGTACAGGCTTTTTCCTAAAAGCCTGTAGTTCTTAAGGGCGTTGATAATATCCGGGAAGGCGTCAATGTGGTCGTCACCTGCCCAGAATTCAAATAAATCACCCAAAATTATCAGTTCATTGAATTTGATGGCATCTCGCCTCAAAAACTGGAAAAACGCTTCTTTCGTAGCTTGTTTGTCATTAGACAAATGAAGGTCTGCAATAAACACAGGCTTTCCCAGAGCGGGAAGCTGCTTTACACAAGAATTGATAGGAGCGATGCCATCAAAAGACACTTAGATCACCTCTGCTTTTTCGATAATCACATCTTCAGCAGGAACATCCTGATGAGGGAAATGACTTGTTGTTCTAACTTGGGCGATCTTATCAACAACTTCTTCCCCAGCGACAACTTTTCCGAAAACTGCATAACCCCAACCTTGGGAAGTTTCGCTGCGGAAGTCTAAGAAGTTGTTGTTAGCAACGTTGATGAAGAACTGGGCGGAAGCGGAGTGAGGATCGCTTGTGCGGGCCATAGAAATGGTGTACTTGTCGTTCTTTAAGCCGTTGTTAGCTTCGTTTCTGATCGGGGCTCTTGTTTCTTTTTGAACCATGTCGGGAGTAAAGCCGCCTCCCTGGATCATGAAGCCGGGAATAACACGGTGGAAAATAACGCCGTTGTAAAAACCGTCTTTGACATATTGTTCAAAGTTAGCGGCTGTAACAGGAGCGTTTTTGAAATCCAGTTCAACGTCGATGACGCCGAAGTTTGTAGTTAAACGAATCATTTGTTTTTCCTTCTTTATTTCAAAATTTCAACAGACTTAATTTCGATAGGTCTTACAGGAACGTCGTCGTGGAAGCCCTTTGAGGTTGTCGGCTGGCGTACGATTTTTCTCACGGTATCCATGCCGGAGACGACATGACCGAAAACAGCATACCCGTCATTGGAGGCAGAGGCATTTAAAAAATCGTTGTCCTTAACATTAATGAAGAATTGGCTTGTAGCAGAATTCGGATCATTGGTTCTTGCCATGGCCACGGTTCCTACGTTATTTTTCAATCCGTTTTTAGCTTCAAGCGGGATCGGAGCATGAGTTTTTTTCTGCTGCATGGAGGCAGTAAAACCGCCCCCTTGAATCATGAATCCCGGAATCACACGGTGGAAAATAGTGTTGGTGTAAAAACCTTCCTTGGCGTAATTCAAAAAATTAGCGCAGGTCTTAGGAGCTTTTTGTTCATCAAGCTCAATTACGATTCTGCCTTCAGTGGTATTGATTGCAACCTTCTGTCCGGCATAAGCACCTGTACAGACGGCTAATGCAATGACTGCAGAAGCAATAATTTTCTTATTAAATATCATATTCAAAACCTAATAAATTTCCTGGCTTCCTTGAGCCAATCTTTGGATTGTATTAGCAGCAAAAAGAAAATGGACAAAATTACTTACTTAAGAGCTCTCTAATCGTTTCTAATTTTGTCTTGGTGTTTTTGCTTTTCGGAGAAAGCTTTAAGGCTTCCCCGTAAGATTGGGCTGCCAATGCAAGGTATACGTCACCGAGGTTGTTGTAGGTCGTAAAGGACTTGGCATTGTTGGAAAGGGCTTGTTCCAACAGTTCTTTGGCACGGCCCAGATTTCCTTCCCCTGCATAAAGTACAGCTAAGTTGTTGTAAGGTTCGGCGATTTCCGGATATTCTCGAATCAGTTCTTCAAAAGCTTCTTTTGCTTCCTTGTTTCTCTTGAGGTCGGAGAGAATGACGCCGCGGATGAATCGGAGCTGAACGTTCTTAGGATTGTTTTCAATCTCTTTTTCTGCAAGAGCTAAGGCATCTGCACGTTTGCCGCGATAAATTAGTTGGTTGACGTCCCTTACCGGATTGATAACTTCATTTTCTTCAGGCTGAAAAAGTTGGGCCTGCGTTGATGTCAAAGAGGCGGAGCCTAGCAGCAAGGAGAAGCAAAGAAGGGAAACTAATTTCGAAATGCGCATTTCTTAACTATCCAAAGTCATTGAACAAAACTTATAATCAATAGATTGTAACCTTAGAACCACGGGGAGCGAAGCCCCGTCATTTAGAACGGTAATAGTTAGGATGACTTATGGCCCTAAAAATTTATAACACTCTGACTCGAAAAGTTGAACCTTTCAAATCCATTGAACCGGGGAAGGCCGGAATGTATGTTTGCGGGGTCACGGTTTACGACGATTGTCACATTGGTCATGGAAGGACCTTTATCGCTTTTGATGTCGCACGAAGATGGTTGGAAAAAAGCGGCTATGAGGTTAAATTCGTTCGAAATATTACCGACGTAGACGACAAAATCATCAAAAGATCGGCCGAAAGAGGAATTCTTCCTGAAGAGCTGAGCAAAATTTATGCAGAAAGAATGCAGGAAGATTTTGCTGAACTGGGCTGCCTTCCTCCAACTCACGAACCTCGCGCTACAGCCTACATTCCGCAAATGCTTTCTCTCATCGAGAAGTTGGAAGAAAAAGGATATGCATATCAAGACAAAGGCGGAGACGTGGACTTTGCCGTGCGTAATTTCAAGGATTACGGCGAGCTCTCCGGAAAGAAGATTGATGAACTTCGTGCAGGAGAACGAGTTTCAATTGATGAGACAAAACGTGATCCGTTAGATTTCGTGTTATGGAAAAAAGCAAAACCCGGTGAACCGCAATGGGATAGCAAATGGGGTAAGGGAAGACCGGGTTGGCATATCGAATGTTCCGCAATGGCATGCGAACTTCTCGGAGAGACAATCGATATCCATGCAGGCGGTCCTGATTTGAAGTTCCCTCACCACGAAAACGAGATTGCTCAGAGCCAGGCGGCAACGGGCAAGAAATTCGTAAACACTTGGATGCACTCGGGGCCTCTTCGCGTCAATGGAGAGAAGATGAGCAAGTCTTTAGGAAACTTCTGGACTATCCGTGATGCATTGAAAGAAACAAACAAGCAATATGGCCAAGGAAACGGAAACGAAACTTTGCGTTTCTTCTTGCTTAAGTCTCAATACAGAAGCCCTATCGACTTTTCTTCTGCTCTTGTTGAAGACGCTCATACAGGTTTGACCCGTCTCTACAATGCGTTAAAAGAAGTGGCTCCTGACGAACAGCCGTTGGATTGGAATGAAAAGCACGCAGCTAAATTTAAAGAGGCAATGGATGATGACTTCAATACGGCGTTGGCTGTCTCCGTGCTGTTTGAATTGGCAAATGAAGTCAATTCCACTAAGTCTCCTGAATTGGCCCGCCAACTCAAAAAGCTAGGTGAAGTTCTGGGGCTCCTCCAGCTGAATCCTGAGAAATTCATTAAGGGAGCAGTAGAAGGAGTGGATGCCGCCTGGGTTGAAGAAATGATTCAGAAGCGCAAGGAGGCTAAAAAGAACAAAGATTTTGGTACTGCAGATGCGATCCGTCAGGAATTGAAGGATAAAGGCATTGTTCTTGAAGACAAGCCGGGCGGAATTACTGAATGGAAGAAGGCCTAAACCATGACAGATGTCTTAGCCGGAGTAACACCGGTTCTTCCCGGTTGGTGGAATGAAGCGTGTGAGGAGTTAAGCAAACGTGATGAAAAGATGGCAGAGCTGATTAATGTTTACTCCCATACAGCTCTGACTTCAGTTCAAGATCCTTTTGGAACTTTGATTAGATCCGTCATCGGTCAACAAATTTCAACGAAAGCGGCTCAAACAATTTGGAGAAATTTTGCGGCGGCTTGCCCTGAGATGGCTCCCCAGCGAGTCGCAAAGAAACACCGAAGAACTTTGAGAAGCTGCGGTCTGTCCGAGAGAAAAATAGATTACATCTTAGATATTTGCCGTTATTTCCTGGAAGAAAACATCACCTTTGAGCTATTGGAGGGTATGTCAGAACAGGAAATCATTGACAGCCTTACCTCGATTAAAGGAGTAGGACGTTGGACGGCTGAGATGTTTTTAATCTTTACCATGGGAAGGCAGAATGTGTTCCCTGTTGCTGACTTAGGCATAATTAAAGCAATAGAAAAGCTTTACTTTTCTGCTGAGGAACTTCAGGCTCTTGATGCTCGGCAAAAGCAAATAAAAATACTTAAACTTTCTGAAAACTGGGCACCATACAAAACAGCTGCCAGCTGGTTTTTGTGGAGAAGCTTAAATAATTCGCCCGTGAGATATTAAATATGGCTAAATTAACTTACCTTGAATTTGAAAAACCAGTTTCGGTTTTGGAAGATAAAATTGCGGAACTTCAAAAAGTAAGCGAAGATCCCAATTCCATCAATATCCAAAGTGAAATTGATAAGCTGGAAAGAAAAAAGACCAAGCTTCTCAAAGATATCTACAGCAAGCTCACTCCATGGAATGTCTCTTTAGTTGCGCGTCATCCGCAGAGACCATATACCCTTGATTACATCAATACCATTTTTACCGACTTTCATGAGCTTCACGGAGATAGAAGCTATGCGGACGACCTCTCAATCGTCGGCGGTTTAGCCCGTTTTAACGGTCACAGTGTAATGGTTATCGGTCATCAGAAGGGACGCGATACCAAGGAAAGAACTTTGAGAAATTTCGGCATGAGCCGTCCGGAAGGCTATCGCAAAGCATTACGACTGATGAAGCTTGCGGAAAAATTCAACATCCCTCTGTTTACTTTTGTTGATACCCCGGGAGCTTATCCCGGAATCGGGGCGGAAGAAAGAGGCCAGTCGGAAGCTATCGGACATAACTTATATGCAATGAGCCAGCTCCGAGTTCCGATTATTACTACAATCATTGGAGAAGGCGGCTCCGGAGGTGCTCTGGCGATTGCAGTTTGCGACGTTTTACAGATGCTTCAGAACAGTACGTATTCCGTGATTTCTCCCGAAGGTTGCGCCTCCATTCTTTGGAAGAGTGCGGCGAAAGCCCCGGAAGCGGCCGAGGCTTTGTGCTTGACTGCACCTAAATTGAAAGAGCTGGGGTTGGTCGACAAAGTAATTCCTGAGCCTGTAGGCGGAGCTCATCGCGATCTTGCTGCAATGTCCGCGACTTTAAAACGGAACTTAAATGAATCACTCCGAGTTCTCAAGAGAATGTCTGTAGAGGAACTTTTGGAGAACCGACATCGGAAGTTAATGAATTTCGGTAGTTTTTCTGAACAAGGATAACGAGAAAGATGAGCATAGTGCCCAGTGCTGCTAAAGAGGTTAACGCTGCTATAGAAAAGCTCTATAAGGATCTCTCTGAACGGGGTGACGGCTTAGAGAGTTTCGTTAATAAGAAAATAGATCTTGTCGTGGCAGTCTCGGGAGGCTGTGACTCCGTTAGTCTCCTTAAAGCCATCGCTGGGTATGAATCACCTTTGAAAGGCCGAGTAATCTGTGTTTATGTTAATCACCACATTTCTCCCAATGCGGATAAATGGGCGGCTAAATGCAAAGCCAGAGCAAAGAAGCTTAATGTTGAGTTCGTAGAAAAAGACGTTTTTATTCGCAGCAAAGAACAAGGGCTTGAGGCCGAGGCCAGAACTTTGCGTTACAGGGCGCTTAATGAAGTAGCGGAGGTTGAAAACTGTTCTGCTATTGTGACGGCACACCATTTAGATGACCAAATCGAAACCTTTTTGATTCAATGGATGAGAGGTTCGGGGCTTAGCGGTTTGATAGGTATGCCTTACATCAAAGAAGGAAAAATTCCCGTCGTCCGTCCGTTTTTGAAGATTCCCAGAAAACGCCTTGAGACGTATGCAAGAAGCCAACATATGCGCTGGGTGGAGGATGACAGTAACACTGACGAATCTTATCTTAGAAATTTTTTGCGTCTGAATGTCATTCCGGAGCTTGAACGAGCTAGGGCAGGATTTAAATCTGCCGCTGGCCGCAGCATTGAAATTTTGGGAGAAACCTCCCAAATCCTGAATGATGTTGATGAGAAAGCGCTCCAAAAGTGTTCAGACGAGGAAGGAAATGTCCGATTAGACAGGTGGCAGAAATTTTCTCTTCCGCTCCAAGCCAGAGTATTCAGATTGTGGCTGCAGAAAAAAGAATTTCCTCCGCTTCCGCGCACTCGACTTGAGGAAATCCTCAGACAGATTAGAGAGAGCAAGAAAAAGGCAATATGCCTTCGCTCACAAGGCAAAAAGTCAATCGTTGTGAATGGAAGAACTCTTCTTATAAGAGAGGTGACTTCTGATGAAAATCCGGATTATTCCGTTGAATTTACTTGGAACGGCGAAAAGGAGATGCGCTTCAAGGGATTAGCGGGAACTTTGCGGTTTGTTGAAAGTCCGGACGGGTTCGAGGATTGTTACCTGAAGGAAAAGCCGCTTCTGTTTACTTTGGCTAAAAAATCCCGTACTCGCATAAAAATAAAAAAATTAAGACCTTCAAAGACATTAAAAGCTCTTTACCAAGAGATGAATATTCCCGAGTATGAAAGAGGGAGGGTGCCTAAGATTATTCGTGACGGTAAATTAATCTATGTAGCCGGAATCGGAGAAGAAATCCGAGAGAAACTCTATCAAGGAGACGGCAAGAAGTACTCTTTCGAATGGGTTGAAGATCATCTCCTTTAACAGCAACGCCTCCGTTTCGGAGGCGTCGCATTAAGAGCTTGAATAAAAAAGCTTATTTTGCCGGTGTGGTCAGGAGGGCTTCCGGATCAGAGAATTCGGAACCGCTTGCTCTCTCGAACATTTGGAGAAGCGATTGGACCGTTAAGTTTTTCTTCTTTTCTCCTTCAACATCAACAACCACGCGTCCCTCGTGCATCATGATTAAACGATTGCCGAAGCGCAAAGCGTCTCTCATGTTGTGAGTAATCATGAGGGTCGTAAGTTTTCCTTCCTCGACGCGTTTCTTAGTCAGCATTAAAACTTTTTCAGCAGTCTTCGGATCGAGCGCAGCAGTATGTTCGTCCAGGAGCAAAATTTGCGGCTTCACCAAAGTGGCCATAAGCAAGGTAATTGCTTGTCTTTGGCCGCCGGATAAAGTACCGATGCGAGTAGTGAGACGGTTCTCTAAACCTAGATCCAGTTCTTTAAGAAGCTGAGTAAAGGTCTCTTTTCTGCTGGCGTCTGCACTCCATCGAAGAGAAAGAGGCTGCCCTCGGCGGCTTGCCATAGCCAAGTTTTCCTCGACCTGCATATCTCCGGCCGTACCTTTCATAGGGTCTTGGAAGACTCGGCCGATGTATCGCGCACGAACAAATTCCGACATCTTAGTGACGTCTACGTCATTGATCTTAATTTGCCCTTCATCCGGTGGAAATACGCCGGCAATGCAGTTCATTAAGGTAGATTTACCCGAACCGTTGGAACCGATAACGGTAACGAAATCTCCTTCTTTTAGACGCAGATTGACGCCTTGAAGAGCTTTCTTTTCGTTTGGAGTTCCGTGAAAGAACGTTTTTCTTAAGTTAACAATCTCAAGCATCTTAGTACCTCCTTTGTTTCATGTAAGCGAATTTGCTTCTGATAAGAGGCAAAGAGAGGGCGATGGCAACCAAGATTGCGGTAAACAGCTTGAGATCGTTTGGAGGCATCCCCATTTCTAAGACGAGGGCGATGACGATACGATAAACGATGGAGCCGAGAACAACGGAAATAAGCCAGTTCTTAAAGCTTCTTGTACCGAATAAGACCTCACCGATAATGACTGAGGCCAAACCTATAACGATGGTGCCTGTTCCCATTCCCACGTCAGCGAAGCCGTTGCTTTGGGCTACTAGTGCGCCGGCAAGAGCAACCAAGCCGTTACTGATAAGGAGTCCGAGGATAACCATGAGGTCAGTATTGATGCCTTGAGCACGGGCCATTTGAGGATTGCAGCCGGTAGCGCGGATGGCTGTTCCTAGAACCGTTCCGAAGAACCAATACATGATGAGGCCGACGATAATGCAGGCGCAAAATCCAACAATAAATGTCGCAATGGATTGGCTTACACCAAAGGTGCTTTCTGTCAGGGTAAAGATAGTTTCATTGCGAAGCAAAGGAACATTAGCTTTGCCCATAACCATGAGATTGACGGAATATAAGCCAATCATGGTCAGGATACCGGAAAGAAGTGCCGGAATTTTGAGCTTGGTAGTTAAGATAGCCGTTACGGTACCGGCGGCACAGCCTGCAAGCACTGCAAGCAAAGTAGCAAGCCAAATAGGCTGATCACTTGCAATCAGGATAGCGGCAACGGCTGCTCCTAAGGGGAATGTTCCTTCAACCGACAAGTCTGCAATATCGAGAACTCGGAAGGTCAGGAACACCCCGAGAGCCATGATGGCCCACAAGAGCCCTTGCGAAATAGTGGATACAACTAAGTCAAACATTCTTATTTTTTATTATTTAACGACTTCATGGTTAAGATCGGCAGGGATCTTGGCACCTAAGTTCTTGAGAGAAGATTCACTGATAAGAGTTTTGAATTCTTTCTGGAACTGAATTGCCATATCTTCAGGTTTGCTCTTTCCTTCGAGAATGTCGGCGGCCATGTTGCCGGCAATCTTGCCTAACTCATAATAGTCAATAGCAACGGAAGCAAAGCATCCTTCTTTGGTCATCCCGCCTTCACCGGCGAATATTGGAAGTTTTGCCGTTTCAGTAATTTTCAATAGAGCCGGGACTGCAGAAGCAATCGTGTTGTCTGTAGGTATATAAATTGCATCGACCTTTCCGACAAGACTTTGGGCTGCCTGCTGAATGTCATTGACGCTGGAAACTGTAGCCTCTTTAACTTCTAAGTTCTTAGCTTTAGCAATATCTTTAAAAATCTGAACTTGTCGTTCTGAGTTAATTTCACTGGAGGAATAGATAGTTCCGACTTTCTTGGTTTCCGGATAAATCTTGAGCATTAATTCAACCAATGTGTCGATTGGAGCCATGTCGGAAGAACCGGTGACGTTAGTGCCCGGCTTATTATTTTTCTTGACGAGTTTAGCAATTTCAAAGTCGGTGACAGCTGTGGCAACGATAGGAGTAGTTTTTGTTGCATTAGCCATCGTCTGGGCTGCCGGAGTTGCAATAGCACCGATTAAGTCAACTTTGTTGCTTGTAAAACGCTGGGCAATATTTCTAAGATTAGATTGGTCGGCCTGAGCGTTTTGGAAGTCAAACTTGACGTTCTTTCCTTCTTTGAAACCTCTGGCGGCAAGCGCATCAACAAAACCCTTGTTTGCTTCGTCTAAAGCTTTGTGTTCGACAAGCTGTACAACGCCGATGTTGTATTGTTTTTCAGCTGCGGTATTTTGTGGTGCGGCCTTCTTGTCGTCGCAAGCTGTCAGGGTGAGAGCGGTCAAAACGGCAGCTCCCAAAAGGACTAAACGGTTTAACTTCATAATAAAACTCTTTTTATAAGTAAATAAACGTCTTTCTGATTGTATCAATGAGAAATTTTTGAGACGAAAATTGAAAAACCTTTTTGAAGGAAAAACACTGAGAAGAATGAGTTCTTGACTTTTTTCTTTCTAACATCAAAACGCAATGAACAAAAAAAGCCTTTGTGCACTAAGGACAAAGGCTTTGAAAAAAGAAGGACAGGGGAGTCCTTCCTTCTGGAACAACTTATAGAATTTTGGACAAGAAACTCTTGGTTCTTTCGTTCTGAGGATTAGAGAAAAACTCTTCCGGTTCGTTCTCTTCCAAAATATAGCCGCCGTCTACGAACATGACTCGGTCGGCAACTTCTTTGGCAAAACCCATTTCATGAGTTACCACGACCATCGTCATACCTTCTTTGGCCAAAGCTTTCATCACATCGAGTACTTCTTTAACCATTTCCGGGTCGAGAGCACTTGTCGGTTCATCGAACAAAAGAACTTCAGGGTTCATCGCAAGTGCGCGTGCGATTGCAACACGCTGCTGCTGACCGCCGGACAATTCGTCAGGATAAGAGGAAGCTTTGTGCTCCAACCCGACTCTTCTTAAAAGTGCGAGAGCTTTATCTTCGGCTTTCTGTTTAGAAATCTTTCTAACTTCAACCGGAGCAAGCATGATGTTCTGAAGAACTGTCATGTTAGGAAAAAGGTTGAAGCGCTGAAACACCATGCCGACTTCTTTACGGATGGCATTCAGGTTGGTGCCTTTTTCTAACTTGATGTTATCAATCAGGATGTCTCCCCCGGAAGGTTCTTCCAGGTAGTTTAGACATCTCAAGATTGTGCTTTTGCCGCTGCCTGACGGGCCAATAATGCAGACAACTTCTTTTTCTTTAATTTCAAGATTGATATCTTTGAGAACGGTCACATCTCCGAATTTTTTGGTGAGATGCTTAACGGAAATCATTGTTTTTTCAGACATGTTCGTTACCTTTTGCTTGTGTTAAAACGCTTTTCCAAAACGGCAACTAGCCTGGAAATACAGAGTGTCATGATTAAGTAGAGGATCGCAACGACCATCCAGACTTCGAATACGGCGTAAGTTCTGGAGATAATCATCTGACCTGTTCTTGTAAGCTCTTCGAAACCGATAACGGACACGAGAGAAGAATCTTTCAACATTGCAATGAATTCATTGCCAAGAGGCGGGATGATTCTCTTAAATGCCTGAGGCATAATGACAAACTTCATTGACTGGAACCAGTTAAGACCCAATGCACGGGAAGCTTCGAACTGACCTTTGTCTATACTCTGGATGCCGCTTCGGAAGATTTCAGCAACATAGGCGCCACTATTAATAGAACATGCTGCGACGGCCGCAAAAAACGGGTCTATTCTCATTCCTAAGATTTTTGGAAGAGCAAAGTAAACCAAGAAGATTTGGACCAACAGCGGTGTTCCGCGAATAAAGTCTACGTAGATACCTGCCAGCCATCGGATGGCTTTGAAGTTGGAAAGACGGGCAATACCAACTACCATACCGATTAACAAACCAATACCAACGGAGAGTGCTGTGATTTCAAGCGTTACAGCTGCGCCTTTTAAAAGTAAAGGAAGATTGTCGATTATTAGATCAAAGTCAAGATCAATTGACATTTATGTCGCCTCTTGTAAATGAGCTTTCCTAGAGACGGACCGTCTAGGAAAGCTTTGAGTAGTTAAATCAAAGAGATGAAAGGGAAATTATGCACCGAACCATTTCTTATGGATTTTGTCGAATTCTCCATTTTTCTTAAGTTCAGCAATGGCATCGTTAACTTTCTTTGTCAATTCATCATTGCCTTTCTTAAGTGCGATGCCATAGCTTTCTTCTTCCATGACGTTTCCGATCATCTTGCCTTTACCGCCTTGAACGAGGTAGTAAGCAACCACCGGATGGTCATTAATACAGGCATCAACACCCTTGTTAGACAATTCCAAGAATTGTTCATCAGAATTGTTGAATGTCACGACTTTTGCATCAGGAACCGTTGCTGCTTTGAATGCACCTGTGGTTCCTAATTGAACGCCGATTCTTTTACCTTTCAAATCATCCAAAGATTTGACTTCATTATTATCGGGATTAACCAAAATAATGAGGCCGGAAGTGTAGTAAGGAACAGAGAAGTTAACCTGTTTCTTTCTATCTTCATTGATTGTCATACCTGCGATGGCCATATCGATATTGCCTGTAGCAATAGCCGGGATCAGGCCGTCAAATGCCAGGTTGTGCAATTCAACTTTGTAACCCATCTGCTTGCCGATGGCTCTGATGAGATCCATATCGAAACCTGTCAGCTCAGCATCTTTCCCTTGGAATTCGAACGGAGCAAATGTTGGGTTCGTTCCGACACGAAGGATTTTTTCCTGAGGCTTAGCAGCAGTTTCTTTTTTATCATCGCAGCCAACCAGAAGGCTGGTGCTGAGCAATGCAACAAGCGGAAGTGCAAGTAAGGTTCTTTTCAGCATTTGTTTTCCTTAAATTTAAGAATTCTGTTCAGATCCTCCCTAGTCTAATAGTTGAAAGCCCTGGAAACTCGGAAGGAGGTAGCAAATGCGGATAAAGCTCCAAACTTAGGGTTAAATCGGAGGTGGATTGTAAATTGCCAGCATTGAGTCAAAAGAAAAAAAGAGTAACGAGACTTCACATAGACTGAGCAAAATTAGTTGAGGAGAAGAAAAGTGAAAAAGATTGCAGGGTTGTCTATTTCGTTAGCTCTTATCCTAGCCGGCTGCAGCTGGTCGACGGATCAACTCGGTCCGAATACATACGAAATTTCAGGCTATTTTGATTTCACAATGAAGGGCTCGGTTGTCGTTCAAGGGCTTGAAATGCAGGCGGACGCTCAGTGCAAAACTATTGGGCCCGACTATGTCCCGGAGGTATTTTCTATAAGTTATAAAAACCGAGTATTTAATTATGAGGCACAGAGAGCCTCTGCCGTCATCAAATACCACTGCGTAAAGCAAGAGCAGAAAAAGTAAATTAGGATGGCAGACAAACCATTAAAGGCAACCAAATTTTATTAGAAGTTTTCTTGCTTTTGTTATAAAAAATTCTGCTTTTTCTCGTGAAGATCTGCAAAAAGATAATAAAAATTTGGAAACGGAATAACGCGTATGCCTAGGGTATTTCCTTATTTTTGTTAGAGGTTTTTGTTTCTGTGGTATTTGCTCTTACGGTAATCGGCAGAAAAAGGTAAATTTCAACTTTTAATTCATCAAAGGAAGAAACGGAGACTCAAAAGGTTTCTAGTTTTCAGAGATCAATATGCTCAACAAGACAAAACGTGATCAAATTATTTCCCTTATCAATCGAGAAGTTGTCCCGGCCTTAGGGTGTACGGAACCAATTGCCGTTGCGTTATGCGTTGCAAAAGCCCGGGAGTTGCTTGGTGAGATGCCCGAAAAAATCCGGCTATCATTGAGCGGAAACATTATCAAAAACGCAATGGGTGTTGGAATTCCGGGTACGGGAATGATTGGTCTGCCTATTGCCGTGGCTCTGGGCGCTTTGATCGGAAAGTCAGAATTGGGCCTTGAAGTTCTTCAAGAGGTAAATGAAGAAGCTGTAGAAAAGGCAAAAGTTTTTCTTGACAAAGATTGCATCGAAATCATTCACGATGAAGAGGCGCCTTCTAATCTTTTTATTGACACCGTCGTTTCTCACGGAACTCAAACAGCACGTGCGGTTATTTCAAGAAACCATACACACTTCGTCTTTCTAGAAAAAAACGGAGAAAGAGTTTATGAAGAAGAGGGTTGGAACAATGCCGGCGCTGAAGAAGACGAAGCTGAAGAAGTTCAGCTCGACATGAAGACAGTTTATGAGTTTGCTACTGAGTCTCCCATTGAAGAGATCTCTTTTATTCTTAGAGCGAGAGATATGAACAAGAAGGCCGCTGAGTTGGCCTTAGCACATGATTACGGACACTCTTTAGGCGCAATGATTAAAAATAGAGGGGCAAGGTATTTCGGCGACACTACCGTAGCTCATATGATTTCTTATACTTCCGCCGCTTGTGATGCACGTATGGGCGGAGCAGCAATTGCCGTAATGTCCAATTCCGGAAGCGGAAATCAAGGCATCACGGCCACAATGCCGGTAGTTGCTTATGCCGAAGATTGCGATGCATCCGATGAACAATTGATTCGAGCGCTGACCTTAAGTCATTTAACCAGTATTTACATCAAACAGAATCTTGGGCGCCTCTCTGCGTTATGCGGATGCGTGGTAGCTTCTACTGGTGCCTCCTCCGGAATTACTTGGCTGATGGGCGGCAAATATGAGGAAGTTTGCGCAGCGATTAAGAATATGATTGCCAACTTGGCCGGAATGCTGTGTGATGGCGCAAAACCTGCTTGTTCTCTGAAGATTTCATCCGGGGTCTCTACTGCGATGATGTCCGCGCTTCTCGCGATGAATGAACATTGCGTGACTAAGCTGGAAGGCATCGTGAGCGACGATATTGATGAGACGATTAGAAATTTAACTGCTATCGGCAAAGAATCTATGATGGAAACTGATAAACAGGTCTTGCAGATCATGATTTGCAAATAAGATTCTGTTCAGCGATTGAACCTTGATAAGCACGAGATGTCCTTTCCATTCACAAGGCATCTCGTTTTTTCGTAAAACAAGCTTATAAAGAAGATTGAATTTGGATTGGATGAACCAAAAACTTACTCAATGCTGAGAGAAAAATTTCGTATCGAGGAAGTCGAAAATCGGTGTGAAATTATTAGAATTTCGGAGAAAATCGTTTGCAGCTTATTGATTTTATTGAATAAATTGGCGGAAGAAGAGGGATTCGAACCCTCGAGACCGGTTATAGCCAGTCTGCGCCCTTAGCAGGGGCGTGCCTTCAGCCTCTCAGCCATTCTTCCGCACAACTTCACTCGTCTGTTTGAGTGAAGCACGAATTGTATAGGTAAAAAATAAAAAGGTCAAATATTCTTTTAATTGGAATCCTTGGATCAAGAGTGCCAATGGGCGGGAGGCGTTCTAAAGAGGATTTTTAAAATCGAGAAATGGATTGTTTGTCAATTTGTATACAAAGAAATGTCTTTTTACCTGTTTTACGAGTGTTTGCTAACAAAACCTCTCGTTAAGGAGACATTAATCAGGAACTGAAATATTCTCAAAATGAAATTCTTCCCTTAACACTTGGAGAACTAATGATTCAAAAGATTTTGAACAAGAAAGTGTTAGCCGCTGCAGTCGCCCTGACAGCTGCTTCCGGGTTTTTCTTTTCCCAGAATAATGCACTTTCTCCCGTCCCTGTAGTACATGCTCAGTCCGCTGCTCAGCAGCTCCCTGATTTTACAAAGTTGGTCGAAGAAAATGGTAAGGCAGTCGTCAGTATTGACGTTACCAAAACAATGTCAAAGAGACCGCATCCTTCATTAGACGGAATTCCAAAAGATCAGCTTGATCAGTTGAGACGTTTTGGCTTCCCACTCCCGTTCGGCCAAATGCCGAAAGCTCCGGGCGGAAAGGCTCCTAAAAGAAAAGGACAGGGTTCCGGCTTCATTATCAGTTCTGACGGTTTGATTCTTACAAATCATCACGTTGTTCGTGATGCAACTGACATTACCGTTCACTTGACTGACAAACGGGAATTCAAGGCTAAAGTTCTTGGTTCAGATGAAAAAACGGATATCGCCGTTGTTAAAGTCGAAGCGACCGATCTCCCGACAGTCAAACTCGGAAAGTCCAGCAAGGTTAAAGTTGGAGAATGGGTTGCTGCTATTGGGGCTCCATTCGGACTTGAAAACACTGTGACGAGCGGTATCGTTTCTGCTAAGAGCCGAGACCTTCCGGACGACCAGTTTGTTCCTTTCATTCAGACAGATGCAGCTGTGAACCCAGGCAATTCCGGTGGTCCGCTGTTCAACATGGCAGGAGAAGTTATCGGTATCAATTCTCAGATCTTCTCTACTTCAGGCGGGTTCATGGGATTGTCTTTTGCTATTCCTATTGATTTGGCTCTTGAAGTTAAGGATCAGCTTCTTAAAGACGGTAAAGTTTCCCGCGGCAGAATTGGTGTTCTTATCCAAGGCATGTCTCCGGAATTAGCAAAGAGTTTCAACCTTAAGAAGGCTGAGGGGGCTCTTATTGCTGAAGTCCAGAAAGAAGGACCGGCGGCTAAGGCTGGGTTGCAGGAAGGTGATATTGTTATTGAATATGCCGGTACCCCTGTGTCTGAACCTCGCGATCTCTCAAGGGCTGTTGCAAAGACAAGGCCCGGTACCTCTTCCAAGATGAAAGTCATTCGCGATGGCAAAGAAGTCGTAGTGACGATCACTGTTGAAGAAATGAAGGGGGCTCCCGAAGTCAAAGCCAGCGTTCAGGAAAAAGCAAAACTTGGTGTCTCTGTTCGTCCGTTGAATGATGAAGAGAAAAAGAAGTTCGAAAATGGTCTTGTAATTGTTGAGGTTAGCCCTGATAGCCCGGCTGAAGAGGCTGGTCTTAAAGCAGGTGACATTCTTATAAAAGTTGGCGGCAAGACCGTTAAGACTTTTGATGAACTTAAAGAAACAGTTGCTAAGGCACAAGACTTGCTTCCTGTTTTGGTTGACAGACAAGGTCAAAGAACTTTTGTTCCAATTAAGCTGAAGCCGGAAGAAAAAGCTGACAAGAAGTAAGACTCCGTAATTAACAAGTAAAAAGCGCTCTTCGGGGCGCTTTTCAAATTCTGACGAGCATTTAAGTATTTTTTCAAACAAGCTTATTTTTTATCCTAATTACAGTTCACTCCACGTTCAGTGCGTAACAAAAGTATTTCTAAAAGTTATTAATCAGAAAATCTTGCAGATAAATAATTCCCAATAAAATGGGGTTGAATCTTTATCTATTGATTATTAAAAATAACTTTTAAATTGCTAATAAAAGTAAGGAATGTAACAGAATAGAAAACGAGAAGAAAATAGAGAGAACGTGAAGGATCGAGAGACTCAAATTTTTATTTTTTCATATAGTTTGCTAAATGTTTGTACGCTTAGTTTCGAATAAAAAATCCCAAATACAGAGTATCAGACAAACAGATCACAGGGAGACTCCTAATAGTATTTACATGAAATTCAAAGAGATTTGGCCACTTACCCACTTATTAAAATATATCCGATGTTTATAATGAATTGTGTTCAGTAAAGGCAAAGAAGCAGTTCGCAGAGGTATCAGTGCAGAGGTTGGAGGCTCGGGCGCTGATTCAGAAACCGCGGCGTAATTCCTTATCTGTTTTCTATGCTATTCGTGGAGGTGAATATGGAACAGCTATTACAAGAAATGTCAGCTTACAGCGATTTGCTAATCATTCTCGGAGTTTTAGTTTTAGCTATCGTAAGTCTTTATTCAAAAGTATCTGGTAAAAAACAGAAAAAATAACATTCCTTTATCTGTTTTCGTATTCTTTAAGTTTCAATCTTAATTAGAAATGCATGTGCGCATTCTGCTAATTCTTTAATTCTTAACTAAATTTCGTCCTCCAAACGCAGTCAAGAAGCCTCAAAATAATTTGGACCTCGCATCATGGCCGAGGTCCTAGTAAATTTCAAGATTGATTCGTCGCTCTTTAATGAGGAAGGCTGACTACCAGTTTCGTCACTAATTCTGAGACACCGGTCCACAAGATTTGGACGCCAAGGCAAAGAAGAATAAACGAGAAAATTCTTTGAATAGCATCCGAACCGGTTGCGCCGAGGCGTGCCGTGATGCGGTCTGAGTATTTAAAGCAGACAAAGATGGTGAGAGTTGTTGCTAAAGCTGCCAAATTAACGGCAAGGATATTGGTCAGATTAATTTCCGTTGAAGTACCGATAGCGGTTGCGACCGAGATAGCTCCTGGACCAACCGTGAGAGGCAAGGTCAACGGATAAAATGCCTTAGCCATCAGCTCGTTATTAGAGATTTTTTTTGCAGGATCTACAGGAGTGTCTTCTGCTGTAGGAGCATTCAGCATTGACCAGCCGGCGCCGAAAAGAACTAAACCGCCGCCGACTCTTAAAACACCGAGAGATATTCCAAAGAAGCTAAGGATAAAGGAACCAATCCATAAAGACACAATGGTCATAAGGAAGCAATAGACTGCAATTCTTGCAGCAAGTTTGCCCCGGATGTCTCTTGTGGCTGATATCGTCATGGACAAAAAGAACATCGCTCCTCCAATAGGGTTAATCACCGTTATTAGAGAGGAATAAACATACAAAAATGTATTGGAGAACTGAGATAAATTAAAATCCATGATTTGAACCGTTATTTAAATGCATACGCAGTCTTGATTCGGAAGCAAATATTACTCTAATAGTTTTTCCATGGTGAAGATAAGAAACAAAACTGGTACTTTTGCTAGATGGATAAAGAGAGTAATGCTGGGTTTTCTTGTTCTTTTTCTCATTTTTCAAATTCACTACATCCTCAGGATTACCTGGTTTGGTTTTTTCGAACCTTCTTCTACGCCGTATATGAGGCAGGAAGAAATTCGAATGAATGAAGCATCTTTGAGAAAAATTCAATATCAGTGGGTCGATTTCTCCCAAATCTCTCCTTATTTAATAAGAGCAGTGGTTGCAGCCGAGGATGCCAAATTTATGGAGCACTCGGGTGTACAGTGGGAAGCCGTTCGGGAGGCTTTTGTTGCCAACATTCTGAAAGATAGAAGAGCACCCGGTGGTTCTACCCTGACTCAGCAAACGGTGAAAAATCTATTTCTCAGTCACGAGAGAAGTTACTTAAGAAAAGCGGAAGAAATATTTCTTGCGCAAATGATGGAATTACTCTGGAGTAAAAAGAGAATTCTTGAGACTTATTTAAACATTGCTGAGTTTGGCGACGGAATTTTTGGGGTGGAGGCCGCCTCACGCTACTACTTTCATAAAAATGCTTCAAAATTGAGTAAATCTGAAAGTGTCTGGCTGGCCTCCATTCTCATCAACCCCAAAGAGTATCAGAATAGGAAAAGGACGCCTCATCTCAACCGCCGAATTAATCGAATTAATCACGACATGGAACTTGTAGAAGTCCCCTCACGGAAATAAACCGGAATCTCATTGGTTTATTTGCGGAAAAAACTTCTGCTAAATCTGTTTGTGGTTCGAGCTTTGACTTGATACATCAAGTAGGCTTGAAGTAACGCTTTTAAAACTTTCTTCATAAATCACCTCCTTCATGCCTATAGTACCCTAAGTAGGGGGATTTACTTATTGATTTTTGCTCAAAACAGAACTAATTACAAATTTCTAATTTGGACTGTCAAAAAATCGCTGAATTTTTGAGTCTATCGGAGCAAGCTTCGGCATAAGGACTTGCTTGAACCACTTCCTCATATAGTGTTCTCTTCCCATTTCTATAAGAGTACAAATGGTAAAGACTACCGTCGTAACCCCCAAAGCATAAGGAATGAAATAGGGTTCATTTAAATGCTCATTGATATTAAACACAGTCTTCCAAAGCCATGGATAGAGGGTCGGATTCTCATGTATAAGATAGACGCCGAGCATGGCTGCGGCAACTTTGTTTATCCATGGAAAATACCCGAGACGCCATTGTTTAAAAAGAATAAAAAGTCCCAGTGAGGAGAGCAGGGTAAAAATGCTCGTCATATTGGCAAAGGTAAACCAGTCAACAAATCCAATGTTCCATGAACTTCGGTTACTCATATCTGCGATCCAGATTAACCCGGCAACACACAGCCAAGGAACCGTCGCCAGGAGAACCGCTTTTAATGTAGAGAGCCGATACCTCTCTAATTTTGTTCTCAGATAAGCACCGACGAAGAAGAGATAAATAAACCAAAGAAGAGAGGAACCGTAGTACTCCGTTTTTGTGGTAATTGTAGGAATCACGGACCAAATTAGTCCAAAAACTAATATTAGAGCCAGAAGTTTCTTTTCTCCTAAGGAGCGAATGGTAAGGGTCAGGAAAGGGGAAGCGAGGATCAATACAAAATAGGCAGAAATAAACCAATAGAAATCATTTCTTATTGGGAAGAAACAACTAATTAGCCCCGACCAAGTAAATTCTTTGACTCCCACGGCGGTAAAAACTAAATAGAAGAGAAATACATAAAAGAAAGTAGAAATCCATAGATAAACCAAAGAACTTAGCTTGCTTATCTTATTGCAGATGAAATATCCGGTGATAAGAACAAATAAGTCGACTCCAATTTTGCCGCCGGTAGAAAATAACTGAGTGAAATAGTAGTTCCCGCTCATTGGAAAATCTCCTTTCCAGATCGGCACTCCTCCATGTACGGCAAAGTGATGAGCAACGATTAGAAACATCGCTAATATTCTTGATGCTTCAATATTTGAAAAACGTGGAACTTGGTTCGGCGCGTTGTTCATTAAATGGTTTCCTTCTTTAATTAAATTATGGATTTCCCTAATACATAGCAAAAGACCTCGGAAGATTTGAAAAATATTGCCCAAAGTGAGTATCGGACGAATTTAGTACGCAAATTAAAAAACGCGGTTAAATGTCGACAGGTAGGCAATTCCGAAAAGGGTGAAGAAAAAAGAGATTTTTTATCGCCAAAAAGCGCGAAATGGCTAAGAAAAACCCTGACGGAAACTTTAAATGCTTGTATGATTAACTATAACAGGATGGAGGGATGTTATGACAGAGAGGGGCGAATACTCTCTATCCTTCCAGCAATTTTTAAGCAAAAATGAGCGGAAGATAGAAGCGATCCACCAATCTGCCTCTCGGGTAACAGGTCAAATTAGTCACCCGGCAGAGGCTAGGTTTTCAGATCTGGGCATGTATCTGGAAGAGATAAGTCAAGTCATTGACAGGTTGCGCCAATGGAGAGCGCAGACCAAGCAGATTCTCGACGGTATCAACAAGAGGTATCCGCCGGAGAAGACCAGGGAGCTCTTGTCTCTTAAAGAATATGGAGAACTCTGTAATTTGATTGGTTTTACCGCTCAGGAGTACGTCCAACTCAATGAAAAATACGAAAAGTTAATTTTCGGTTTGGAAGATCTTCAGTCCAGCTACTCCTATATTCATTCTGCCGACAACGAAATCAAGCTTTCTCCTCATCAAGCCGAAATCTTGTTAGATATTCTCGAAGAATTGGATCGCGAGCATCGGCTGACAGACGAAGGGGTGGAACTTTTAGCTTACCTCTATGATGCCACTGACAAGCATCACTCTCAGAAGCATTCAGAGCTTTCTACAACAAACAGCTCAATTAACTAATTTTCCAAGATTTACATTTCGGGGAAAGCCCTTTAAAAAAACACAAAACGAAAGTCTCTAGTTTTGATATCCTTACGCCTATGAAACTTAACGGCACAAGAATAAAACTAATTAGTTCGGTACAAAAAATTCGACAAGGCGCGATTGCACCTAGGTTTACTATTTCTTAAAAACGGCTTTGAAGCCGTTTTTTTTTTACATGCGGAGAGCTTTATCAACATGAATTTAGAAACACCTCTTACCATCCGCTCGATGATTGAGCCCGTTATCAAACGAAACGGAGGATGGGTTAATACGCACGCGCATGCAGATCGTTCATTTACTCTCAGTCCTGATGTTTTACACATGCGTAAGACCTGTACTTTGCAGCAAAAGTGGGATGCCTTAGATAAGTTAAAGGCAGAATCAACGGAAGAAGATTTTTACAGAAGATTTTCTCAGTTATTTGAGCTCATGATTTCTCAGGGAGTTACTGCTTTGGGAACCTTCGTGGATATTGATCCTCAGAGTAAAGACAGAGCAATCAAAGCCGGTATCAGGGCTCGTGAACACTATAAAGATCAGCTGGAAGTTAAGTTTGCCAATCAAACTTTGAAGGGCGTAATTCATCCGGAAGCAAAAGAATGGTTCGATATCGGTGCTGAAATGGTTGATATCATCGGTGCTCTTCCAAAAAGAGATGAGAAAGACTACGGTAAAGGTTCCGAAGCCTTCGATATCATTCTAAGTACGGCTAAGAGATTAAATAAGATGGTTCATGTTCACGTGGACCAGTTCAATGAGTCCTTGGAGTACGAAACTGAAGAACTTTGCATGAAGACTATTGAGCATGGAATGCAAGGTAAAGTAGTAGCTATTCATGGTATTTCTATTGCAGCTCACTCTAAGAAGTACAGACATCGTCTTTATGAACTCATGAAGCAAGCTGATGTCATGATGATTGCTTGTCCAACTGCTTGGATTGATACTCCGCGTTCTGAGGCAATTGGTCCTGTTCATAACTCTATGACCCCTGTAGATGAGCTTGTTCCGGCTGGAATTACAGTTGCTTTAGGAACTGATAACGTCTGCGATGCCATGGTGCCGTGGAATAACGGTGATATGTGGCATGAACTCACCACATTGGCCACCGGCTGCAGATTTGACGAAATGGAAGAATTGGCAAAGATCGCCACAATTAACGGCAGAAAAGTTCTCGGTCTTCCTCCTCTTCAGAACACTGACTTCACAGTACATATTTAAGGAAAGAGAATGGCAACATCATTTATTGCTCAAGACATTATTGCAGAACATCTTTTGGTAAATAATGCCATCGTTTTTCTGAAAAACTCTCCTATGCGTCTGAAGTCGGGTTTGATTACTCCGATCTATGTGGATAACAGAATTTTGTCTTCTTTTCCGGAAGCTTGGAGAGACGTCATTGAAACTATGGCCTCGAGAATTATCGAACTCCAGCTGAAATTTGACGTGATTGCAGGCGTAGAAGGCGCGGGAACTGCGCACGGCGCTGCTTTAGCCTATCGTCTGAATGTTCCATTCGTTACTGTAAGACAACAAGCAAAAACTTATGGAAACAAGAGCCGTATTGACGGGGTGGATGTAAAAGGCCAAAAAGTTTTGATTATTGAGGACCATTTATCTACCGGTATCTCTTTACTTGATGCCGTAAAGGTCCTGAGAGAAGCCGGGGCCGAGGTAACAGACTGCTTTGCAATTACTAACTTCGATATGCCGGAAACCACTCGTCTTTTCTCAAAGAACCATGTAAAGGCCCATCAAATGCTTTCATTTGAATTTATTGTCAACAAGGCCGTACAGATGGGTTTAATCGGACCTGAGGATCTAGACGATATTCATTCCTGGCTTGATACGCCATGGAGCTGGGCTGCCCAGCGCGGTTTACTAGCTCACACAACGGAAAATTAATAAATCCTAACCACGAGAGACTCCTTCCAGTAAGGAGTTTTTCTTTACCTAGAACACTGAGGAAGAAAAGAGGTTGGCTTCCCTGTACCGGAACGCAGCAGGAGGTGTTTGCTGCCTTCGTGAATGGAGGGACGTACAGGGAAGCCTAGAGAAAGATGCCAACTCGAGTTAAAACCGAGTTAGAAAATTTCACAAAAGCTAACAAATCAAACACTTCTTTAACACTCGAGATAATTTTAGGACCCCCCTTTTATTTTGTGAATAGAGAACTTCCATAATCAAAAAAACGAGTAAGGGAAAAATCTTACCCCCATAAAAAATGAAATGTCTTTAACCTAAAAGAGGTAATTACTTGTTTTTGGTTAAAAAATTTTTACTGTTTTTATTTTTTTTGGGGCTTAGTGATTTCCCTTAACTAAAGAAACAAAGTTAAAATTAGTGAAAATCATTAGTGTGTTAACTAAAGCGATTTCTCAAAACCAATATTTTCTCTGGAGATTAATTTGAAAAAAGTCTGTTTTCCTCTTTTACTGTCCTTTTTCATCAGCACATATGCCTTGGGAGCTGAGGGGATCGAGCTGTTGGAGAATTTTTCAAAGAATGTCAAAAATGCTCAAGGAGAGTTTGACCAGACGGTGGTCGATAAAGGCGGAAAGCAAATTGACCAGTCTTCCGGTAAGTTTGTATTCTCGAGGCCCGGGAAATTCTTATGGGAGTACACGGTCCCATTTCCTCAAGAGATGATTTGCAACGGAAAGACTATTTGGGTTTGGGATAAAGATTTAAACCAGGTGACAGTCAGATCTGCAAAGGAGACTATTCCGCAAAGTCCCGCCGCGATTTTATTCGGGGATTCCAATATTAAGAAATACTGGACGGTTAAGAACATAGAAGGATCGGACAACTTAAATTGGATTGAATTGGTTCCTAATGCCTGCAATCTTAACTTTTCTAAGATTACGATGGGCTTTAAAGGCGACCTTCCGGTCAAAATGGAGTTTGTCGGATCTCTCGGAGAAACTTCCAAGCTCACACTTAAAAATGTTGTAACGGACGTTTCCCCCGGCTCTAAATTTTTTAGTTTCGAAATTCCTAAAGGCGCCGACGTTGTGAGACTGGAGTAGGTACGAAAAGGAGGTTGTCCCTCTCGAACGGCAAAAAGATCTTATGAAATAGTGTTATTCTCTGTCTAACGAAAAATTTAGGTGCAGGCTTCAAAATAAATAATAAAAGAGCCTGTTTGTTAGACATGAGATATAGGCGTTCATATTTCGGCCGGAAGAAGGGCCGGGCGCAGGTTTGCGGGAGTTCTCAGCCAGAAGCGAAAGAGCTCAAAAAGTTAGAAAAAATTTTTTTGTGCGGTGACCCTCACGGAGAGTTCGACCACATTCTTAAAGCTATTGATGAATTTCATCCGAATGCGATAATAATTCTAGGGGATCTCACTCCTGATAGGAGTCTGGATGAGATATTCAAAGATATCGGAGAGACGAAAGTTTTCTGGATTCCAGGTAATCACGATACCGATTCAGATTTAATTTATGACCGAATCTGGCGCTCAAAATTCGCAACTAATAACCTCCATGGAAAAGTACTTGACGTCTGTGGGGTTAAAGTCGCCGGTCTAGGCGGTGTATTCCGGGGGCAGATATGGATGCCTCCCGCGCTTCCTTGTTACAGTTCTCCCGGAGTATTTATCAAAAAGCTTGGAAAAGCTACAACTTGGCGAGGAGGTTTGCCGAGACGCCATCGTTCAACTATTTTTAGTTCCGTGTATGACAAGCTAAAAGAGTGTAAAGCAGATGTGCTTGTCACTCATGAGGCTCCTTCTATTCATGCAAAAGGTTTTGAATGTCTTGACGTATTGGCAGATCAATTAGGGGTGAAATATTTTTTTCATGCTCATCAGCATGAAAGTAAAAATTACGGGGTCATCAACGGATTTGTTGCGCGAGGGATTGGACTTAGGGGAGTTATCGACTTAGCAGGAAACGTAATTGTTCCGGCCGAGGCGGATCTCAGAGAAACAGCTAATAAGTTTCAGTATGAAAAGAAACCGAAAGTTAAAAAACTTCCGGCTTCTAAATTCAGACGTTTATACAAAGCCCGCAGAGATCGTCAGTTTAAAGGGCAAAGCGGCTGGAAAGCTATTGATAAACACCCTGGAATGGAACTACGAGGAGGGTTTCGCCAGGCTGGACAGGACCATGCTCCTCGGGAAGATAAATCAAGCAATTAGCAGTGATCATGGAAGCCGAAGCTCCTGTCTTCTGGCTTCCCGCTGAGCGAACCATTGCTTTTCCATTTTCTGTATACAGGATTCCTCTTAAGAATTCCGTATGGCCTTCTCTTTTCTTCATTTTTTCGGTTGCCTCAGCTTCCGCATATTGCATAGAAATATCCTTGGCATTTGCAAGAAGCTGAAGAGCCTGCTTAACGATTACTAAGAAAGTGATTTGTGTAGCTGTGGGATTGCCCGGTAATCCGAAGAAGTAACTTTCTCCAATTTTTCCGATCGCCAAAGGGCGTCCCGGCTTAATTCTGCACTGCCATTGGACAAGTTCGCCTAGCTCTTCCACAACGGTACGGGTAAAGTCCGCTTTACCGACGGAGACACCACCGGAAGTAATGACGGCATCTGCACAATCAGCGGCCTTTTGGAAAGTTTC
Organism: uncultured Turicimonas sp.; assembly: GCF_902477955.1. NCBI lineage: Bacteria > Pseudomonadati > Pseudomonadota > Betaproteobacteria > Burkholderiales > Sutterellaceae > Turicimonas > uncultured Turicimonas sp. The sequence continues at coordinate 78,729 of NZ_CABSJB010000008.1, forward strand.
TTTTAAAGACTCAGGATTGTCTTTAACAATTCCAAGATCTTTAATTTCGAATCCCGCACACTCTAAGAGAGCTCGAATGGCATAACGATTGGAATCGTAAATATGGCCGTCTTTTAAAGGAGAACCTAAGGATTGGAGTTCATCTCCTGTTGAGAAGAAGGCGACTCTGACCTTGCGGAATACCAAGACTTCAGGTATTCCTAAAGTTGCCAAGAAGTTGATGTGCGGAGGCATGATTCGTGTGCCTTTCTCCATACACACAGCACCCTTGGCAAATTCTTCTGCTTTTTTGCGAACATTCTGACCTTTCTTTACGTAACTAGGAAAGGTGATCTCTTTTTCATTAACGGTAACTTGTTCTTGCATCACGACCGTATCAGCCCCCTCAGGAACTTTACCTCCGGTCATAATACGTACACACTCTCCGGTCTTTAATTCACCTAAGAAAGGATGACCGGCAAAAGAACTTCCGACTTCCCTCAAGGTAAATCCTTCAGGAAGGATGTCTTTCGAAGAGAAAGCCCATCCGTCCATTGCTGAATTATCAAAAGCCGGGATATTGATAGGGCAGATAATATCCTCTGCCAAAAAGTATGATAGGGATTCAGACAAAGGCACAAGCCGAGTGTCCTTTATTGCTTCAACGTAGGTTTTGAGGAACTCCAAAGTTTCCCCAAAGCTTTTGGAAGATGAATTTGAACTCATTTGGTATTCCTTTTTAGAAGTGAAAGTTCTTCCAATGTATTAATGTTTTCGAAAGCAGGAAATGGTGCTTCTACCTTGACTTCCAGGACGCCGCATTTTCTTAGCCAGTAGCCGACGGCTCTTTCCCCGGAGTCTAGAAAACTCGATAAGGATGGAAGAAGGGTGCCATGAATCAAAGAATGAAGAGGATATCTTCGGCCATTGTGAACAGGCATAACGCACAACTTGTCATTCTCTTTAGCCTTTTGAAGAAGCACAGAGACCAAATCGTCCGGGAAGAAGGGAGTATCGACAGTTGCGCAGAACAACCATTGGATGTCCGGAATTTCAATAAGCGCCGACTCAATTCCTGCCAAGGGCCCTAGGAATCCCTCTCTCTTATCTTTTATGACTTCAAACCCGAACGGTTTGAAGTAAGAAACATACTCATTAGCGCTGATAACGATATCGTCAACTTGCTTGGACAGGTTCCCAATGACAAGTTCGGCAAAGGGCCGGTCATTTAATTGGACGGCACCCTTGTTAATAGAGCCCATTCTTTTTGCTTGCCCTCCCGCAAGTAAAAGTCCGGTGACTCGTTCCATGGATTCTGACATTTAGGATTCTTAATAAATCTGCATAGAAAAGATTCTAACAGTTGTGATGATTGTACCTAGGAGAATCTGAGACAGGTTGAGAATGCCGTCCTAAAAAGAGAAGGCTACCTCTACATTCCATCTCTGTCAGTTTCAAAAGAAAAATTAAATAAGGTCAAAATAAGAAATAAAAAATTGATAAATGCCAAAAATTTTCGAAGTGTTGTGAAAGTACAAAAATTTTTACATTTAATTTAAGTGGTTGAAATTAATGCAAAAACTGATATTTTACGCCGAATTTATAGAAAATTTTTCATCAAGAGGTTTGACAAGCTCAAAAAAGGTATTTATAGTTCGCACCTCGTTGTTGATGA